>CANQTH010000027.1 GCA_947626795.1 uncultured Lachnospiraceae bacterium | reverse complement strand
ACGAGATTTTTCGGCTGTTTTTTATTGTAACTTGTGAGTCCCAAATGCTAGAGGGTTAAAAATATGGGAAGTTAAGGCTCTAGGTATCCTGTCTTTCCCCGGATGATTCCCAAAATCCACATATACTTTTGCCGCCTGCATCAATACGATCATCTCTTCTTCGCTCAGATCCTGCAGCGGAACCCAATTCAGCCATGGCGTAAGCGCGATCAATGGAACAAGCTCCTCATATCCCTTTTTCGGATTGTATAGCGCCATATCCTGCCTATATTGCGCTGGAAAAAGGAATTGCCCATAAGCCTCCCCCATATAATCCGACACCCACAAAATCTTTTCCGAAGGAATACGGGCGCGTTCTATCAGATATTTCCTGGCATAATAGGACTGGACAAGATGGTACGCCACATTTTTTTCAAGATATTCCAGATTTTTCTCCGCGCTGCTTCTAATATAATTGTCAACGCTCATCCACCATCCAACCTTTATCCCGGCTGAAATCGTAGACACCCATCCTGTCATTCCTTCCGGTACGATAACGATGGAGTCCTCTTTTATCTCCGACAAGCTTTTTATATGTTCCGTTCCATATTTCCGGTACTTCTCAGGAGCTTCCACATCCTGCGCTTCCACTATGCCAAACTTTATATAACACATATAGGACGCCTCCCCAAGCTGCCTCAGCATATGGCAGAGCTGGTGCGCAAGTTCCGGCCCGCCGGATTCCATTTGCGCCGGGCATAAAATAAAATATTCCATATCCATCACCGCTCCTTTATCATAACCATTTCATTTCTTTCAACCCTCTCATCTGCTTTTCAATTACCTGTTCTGCAGCCTTTTAAAGCCAAAACATTAATCCAGCCGATAATCCCCGAGATTCCGCCATATGATATCCACGCACTTATCTACAACCTTTTCATCTTCCAGTGCCTGCCCATTTGCATCCCACAACTGATACGTGCCATTTTTCAGGCTGATCCTGCAGTCATTCGTGACCTTCTGGCTGCTCTTAAAATAAAACTTATAGTTATCCGATATTACCGCCGCCTCATAATACCGATCCGGGTAAAGGCTCTGTGAAAAGACATACTCGCGCTCCCTTTCCCCTCCAAAAAATCGGGGAAGCTGGCCGTCCACGGCGTCCAGCCGCCCATCCTTGATTCCGCACAAATGGCAGAGAATATGCCCATAATCGATCGTCTCGATCTTCTCATTGCACACATGGCTATACTCTCCATCCGCATAGATCAACAGCGGCACATTCGTCCTCTGATCCGACATGAACGGCTGCCCGGTTTCCACATTAAAACCATTCCCGTGATCGGAAAAGAAAGCAACCACAACCTCGTCCTTTCTATAATGCGTCTTTATGTAATGGTACAAACTTTCCAAATGCACGTCCATATGGCGCAGCACCTCGCCGTACACAACCCGCCTGTTCGGACTCATCGTCTGATAGAGACTGCTTCCGCCTACATTGTCTACCTCATTGACATCCGCCTCACAATGCGTCTGCACATCAATTGCCGCTGGCCAATACCCCGCCACCTCATGCGTATCAAACAGCTCCATCAAGATAAAATTGTCCGCCTCTCCAAACGCCTCCAGATGCTTTATCACCTCGGATACCGCATCGCTCGCATGAAAATTCTGCTCTGCTCGCTCATAGACCATGCGATCCATTCCCCTCATATATCCATAGTTGGGCATAATCGCAACATTTCCCCCTATCTTCGCCGTCACATAACCTCTATCATGAAAGATTTCCGAAAGCATAGGATGCTTTGACGAAATTGGAAAATGGACTTCCCTGCTCAAGACCCCATGGTGTGTCGAACGAAGCCCCGTCCAATAAGACGCCATGCTTGGAGCAGTATACTCTGATCCACAGAAAAACCGTTCACAGACAATTCCCTCTTCAAAAAAGCGCGCTGTATTCGGCATAATTTTTTCAAATCCATAATCTTTGATGTACTTCCAGTTAAAGCTATCACAGAAAATATTCAATACCAGCTTTTTTCGTTCCGGGGAATGCCGCAGCAAGATCGGCTTGCCAAATGCCATATCGTTTTCCCCAGTAATCTGGATCGCATCATTTATCCGAATATAGGAATAAGTCTTCTGTATATTTTCGTCATACTGAACTGTCTTTTGGTTTTTCATATGGCAAACAACGATTTTATTACCTGCGCTGTTTACATTTGCGATAAAAGGAAGCACGCTCGGAAATTCAGCCCGCACTTCAAACTCCTTTCCCATCTTTTCAATCTCATAAATCTCCCCTTTTGAACTCTGCCCATTCAAATTCGTATTCGGATTCCAATTGGAATTAAACCAGTTGTCATACCTCCCTACATAGTAAAACCGATCGGTCCAGTAATGCGGTCCAAAATAATCCTGCATATCATCCTTCCGGCTAAATATCGGATTTTCCAAAGACTTATCGGCGGCTTTCAGTTCCGACAGTTCCCACTGCATCTGCTGCCAATCTTTTTCCGGCATCTGCCGCATTGTCGCCTGAAGGTTCTCATACGCAAAGTTCAAAAAATTGGCGCACTCTTCCTCTGAAATGACCATTTCCCCGTACTTGCGCTGAAGCGTCTGGAGAACTAAAAAATAGCGATAGCTTTCCAACCACTTCTCACAATTCGCTAAAGACACTGCCAAATAGAAATTCGCACGAAGATTCATGACATTGCGTTCCACGGCCTCCGCCGCCCCTTTGTAGGCGTCTTCCCATCTGCCCTCCTGCATCGCTCCCTGAATCATATCCAAAAGCGCATCGTACCCATACTCCTTGCGGTCTACGACATTTTTCCCAACAATTTTCTCTCTTTCAATATCCCTGGATTCCCGTTTATCCATCTCCTGCAAGATCCGCACAAATTCCGAATCTGAATCCAATAAAATCTCTGCGCGTTCCTTCGCCTTTTGTGACATGAGGCTGTAATATTCCCTGTCGTCATGATACCGCAGAATCTGCTCCTGCATCGCCTGATAATCCGCCACGCAGAACTGCGATCCAACAGCTACAGACACATCCCCATAATCAACCGTAACCACAGGAATCCCTTTAAACAGTGCCTCCACACCGGACGTGCCGCCACCTTTTCGGATGGGATTCACATACAGGTCGCATACCTCCATCCGAGATAAGATATCATAGCAGAAACCAAGGAAAGAAGCCTGCTCCTTAAGCTTTGGGAATCCAGAGATTCGCTCATCATATTTGGAGAACACGCCCAAAAATCCCACATACATATCCGGAGTCAATATTTCTTCAAGAATAGCAAGAAATTCTTCTGTAACTTCCTCATCCAACCGCATACCAACGACTATGATCAGAAATGAATCCTCCGGAACACCTAGTTCTCGCCTGGTGATATGCTCCGCCTGTGGCTTTAGAGAAAATGTAAAGACACTCTCAATGATATGCTCCTCTGTATATCCCAAGCTGGCCAACAGCTTTATCTCTGCTTCCTTCAGAGAACGGCTGAATGTCTGATATTTTGCACAGGTATATTCCAAAACAGAAAAGCAAAGACCTACTGTCAGCGATGGAACCATGCGGGATACGAGCGCACCGAGAATGCCTCCTTTCCCTATAGTAATAACCCTCTCCGGCGCCATCTTCCGAATCTCCCGCAGCAATACATTTAAAGTTTCGATGTCAGGCATATTATTCTGGCACTGAAAAAACGGCACAGAAACTCCCTTCCATTGCATTTCCGACTTTTCGCATAGCTGCTCTATATACATTCCCTCCGATCTCTCATAATAATTAATCGCCCCGACCAGGCTAAGCACCTCGGCATCGTTTATGAGGAGAACCTTTTTATGCATCCGTTCCATCAGCACCTTACAGCGATCCAGAGCCGTCTTCGTTGGCCCGTGCTGCTCGGCAAGAAACTGCTCCGTGATCACAAGCACAAAATCCTTCTTCCGTTCCTGTAAAGGAATTTCCTCCAGCAACTCACGATCTACACACTCCGCAAATCCCTCCGCAATCTCCTGATAAAAATGCCATAATTCTCCCCTGCCATCCCCATCAAGCTCATAAAAAAGAAAAAGCAGACTACTAAGCTGATAAAACAGAAAATACTGCGTATTCAAGGAAAAGGCGTGACGTTTCTGACGCACATAACGGACAAATTCCTCAAAAATATTTGAATCCTTTTTCATCCCGATCAGAATAGAATACCACCAGACAGCATCATAAGGGGCTTCGACCGGAAGTTCCTCTTTCATAGACTTCACTGCTGCATCAATTGCGTCCTTCCCTATGCCCTTTGCCGCATTGGCAAGCCTCTTCCCCGCCTCAAATGCCTCTACAGACAAATCTACATCCTTGTCCTGTCTTTCACTACGCATGATGGCAATTACCGCCTCAACTTCCTTTTCTATATCCATATGATTCGCTCTCCTCTCTTCTGCTTTAAAGTTTAAGGCCTTGATTTCCCTTTTCATGCTCTGCCGAAAGGCAAAGTTTTAAATCTTGTGCCACTTTTTCTGATTCCTCTTTGCTTAGATAAGGGGAAATTTGTTGAAACAGCAACGTGCATTCTTTCACAATAGCTGAAACCTCTTCCCTCCTCCCTCTCCGCCTTATTCCAATGCCAAGATATGTCGTAAGCATGATGCCGGAAAACAGGGCAACCTTATCCTTATCAAAATACCGTTTCTTCTCCGGGATGCTCCCGCCTATAATCTCATAGGCAGCCCTATTTAGCTCCAGCACGGCATATCTGCAAAATATAATGTCCGTTTCTTCTCCCGCAAGATCCGCTACCACCTGCAAACCTCCAAACCCCAGGAAAATGTCATCTGCCGCTTCACAGAGTCCACCGCACGCCTGACTGTGCGGCTGGAATTTCTTGTACACATAATGATACTGAACAAAAAATCTTCATCCATCTGTGTTCTCCCATCATTGTTCGCTTTCTCCTTTAACAACTCAACTTTCCCACCAACAAAGTAAATATAAACATTTGAACTGCTAATTGGAAAAGCAAACAACTTGGTATATTGACATTAAAATAGCATCTAATCTTTGGCATAATAAAATCGCCACAACTATTATCATGCAAAGGAGAGATGCTAATCTTATGATAAACCATTATACCTCTTTAAGCCATTTTTCATTTCACGCATTCAATAAAGAGGCTATTTTTCTTCAAAATCAATTTGAGAGGCAATCGTTCGATAATATTGATACATTTTCTCAACAGCACATTCCATAGGAGTAAACTCCAAATCTGAAATCTCTTTTTTCAATCGACAATTATCACCAGAGTATTCTTTTTTCCATCCCTCATCAAAAACTTTTATTTTCCTATGCAAACCTGTAACTTTATTAATCACATCTGCTATACTATATAAATCTACTGCATATCCAGTACATACATTATAATGCTTGTGCTTAGGCTTATTCCAAATGAACCATTCCATGATTTTGCACAAATCATCTATATACAAATAATCAAACCGGACATTTTTATCAATTGTCATATCCATATTTTTAATACTTTTACACAAATTATTAGAAATGAAGCGTCGTTGCCATTCCTCATATTTCCCATATACACCAAACAACCGCAAGTCATAGATATTGGAGCTATACTCTGTAATTCTAGACATAGTGTATTTCGAAAATCCATAGGGATCTTTTGGAATATATGTTCCAAAATAAGTTTCCTTCATCAATGGAACATAATGCTCCATATCATATTCAGCTCCAGAACCAAAATAATACATTTTACCATATAAATTTTGACAAGTTTCTAAATTATAAAACATTTGAAGATTTTGGCTCAACAAATCAAAATCTGATATATTATATATAAAATCATTAGCATTTGCACAATGAATCACTGTATCAAAAGAATATTTTCCCAAATACTTCCTCACAGCTTCTTGGTCTGTTAAATCTAGTATTTTTTTTGACGGTGTATAAAGATTAAATTTTTTCCCAAGCTGTTCTTTTAAATTTCTGCCTATAAACCCCCGTGCACCAGTAAGTAAAATTTTCATTATAAAGCTCTCCGCTTAGCATACATATTTTAAATAGTTTTTTATGTTATCTGTAACAATAACCTTATCCGAGAATAAAATATCAAAAATCTCTTCGGCCGCAATTGTCTGTCTTCTCCAATTTCTAACATTTTTTCTCATTTTCACATATTTCGCCATATACTTTTCAATACTTTTTTGAATTATCTCAATGTCTTCTGGCAAGAATTTTTCATACATCCCTTTAAATTTGCTTTTTATAAACGACTCAATGCTGTCCATATTAAAGGCCAACCTAAAATCTCTCACATCTTTTTCAGGCCAAAACATACACTCCCCAAATAGTGGGGCAATAAATCCAAATCCCAAAACCGAAAGACTATCAACAAGCAATCTACCTCTTCCCGTATGAAGTGCAAACGGATTATTGCACAATTCTTGTACCAAAACCCCCAAAATACATCTCTTTTCTAAATCTTTCACATCAACCAAAGTATTCTGCATTGCAGATGTCATCCACAAATCATATCCACTGTATATCAAGAAACTATCTATGTTATGTTCTTGCGCTTTCTCTCCATCGCTTATCCGATTATCCCCAATATGTAAAATATTTTCATGTCCAACGATTTCTTTTAATACTTCATAAAGACCCCCATCCTCCTTCCCACAATAATAATCACAGGAAACAATTAAATCCGAAAACCCTCTTATCCCTACCGTTGCAAGCAATTCTGTCAATTCTTTTTTTGAGTAATACATATCAGAAAGCAAAAAGACTTCTTTTCCATTTTTCAAGGCATATTCAAAAATATCGGCAACATTTTTCCTCGCCACAACCATTCTCTTTTCAAAGGAATATTCTATCTTTTTCCATTGTTCTACAACGTCATGATCAACAGAAAATATATGCTCCAAGTTTTCATATATTTGATGTATTGTCGGACATCGAGACAATGTTCCCTCTGCTTCTTTTCGCATAATAGAAAATGGAACCATACATTTGATACTTGCTATCACCTCTTCCTGTTCCATAAGCAAAAACATATCCGATGGCCAAAGAACCTCTCGCATAATTAAAGTATCAAAAATATCAAAAGATATAACTTTATGCATATCTATTGCTGATTTTATCGTCTCTTCTGTCACCTGCCAATAAGGAAATCTGTCATTTTTATAATCTGCCATATTTTCTCCCAATAATGTGCCTTGGGAATCATAAATGGCTATCCCATATTTTATATGTAAATCTTCTATTCTTTTATAAATGATTGGAACAACAGATTCTCGAGCAATAATAACAATAATCGCATTTAATCGAATCACCTGCTCTCGATTTAACACAGGATACCCCCAAATATTTTTTCCCTCATTCAGCGAATCCATCAATCCAACAAAATGATACCCCTGTGTATCTTCAAGAATTGCTCGTGTATTCTTCCCTAGTCCATATAAAACCATCGGTTTCTTACGATATTCTCTAAATTTTTTTTGAAAGTTTTGCACAACAAACTCCCTTTCGTTCATTTCCTCTCCTTATGTATACTGCTTCATTTCATATTATTCCATATTTTTAGACATTTTTGTAAATGGTGTCAAAAATTCACCAGTATACGAATTTTCTACTTGAAAATCCTTTGTTACCTTCTCATTAATATAAATACTCCCATATTCCAACAAACCTGCTATTTTATCTGCCAATTCCAAATTTAATTCCTTTACCCCCCCCATTTCATTATAGTAATCTACACACGCCCTCTCTACTTCATAAATATAAGTTTTATTTATTCTCTCCTCTTCTCTAAAAACAACTTTTTCTCCCTCACTTCCAATTCGTTCAACAGATCCATGGGGAGCTGTAATAATTGCTTCAAGCAATGATATATTTCTTTGTGTAAACATTTTTCCTGCATAACAGTTATCCTCTTGAGTATATGTAATGGACTTTCCTAATGAATCATTTTCTCTCCATTGCTCATCAACCATTTTGAAATAATATAAACAATCTATTGGTTTTTCTATAATCTTTTCCAAATAATATTGAACCGTTCCTCGTCCTATAAAATCAAAAAGTAAAATCTTTTTACACTTATAAATCCCTTCTTTTTGTAAATATGCTTTCAAACATTCTCTTTCTTTTCTCGCATTTTCTATTATAATACGCTTATATTTCACAGCCAGCTCTTCTTTTGTCAATAAAATATCATCTTTTCCAAAAGAAATATGTATTCCAAACCTATCTTCTAAAAAAGATTTTATACTCCCAGCATATTCTCTTTGAGCAACTATTCTTACATCACTTTCATTTTTAATAGAAGCTACAGAAAGACACCTCCGTGATGTATAAAAATATATGACCTTTTGCAATAATTTGCCGCCTAATATATGCTGGCATAATCTATAAAACAACCATCCATCTCTGGAACTCATCAGAACAATATCTGCGTTTGATTCCTTAATTCTAGTTAAGAACCATCCAAAATAACTCCATATCCAAGGGGCTATGAAAACGTTAACCAAAGAATATACCGACTTTATTTTCATTCCTTCCTCATGCAACAGTTTTTTTCTCAAACGCTCTAACCCTCTTTTATCTTCCTCTGAAATTATATATCGCTCCAAATCATACAATACTTCTTTGCATGAAACGTGCTTTCTATGCCGTATCTCCTTTCTTATGTCTATTCCCTCAATGCTAAAAATCTGCACCTTCCCTGATAATATCTTTATCTTATCATAAACAGCAGGTATATTTCCTGGATTTGTAATCAATACAAGATAATCCACATTTTTTTCTATCTCCTCTCTCTTCAAAACAGGATATCCATTCCAACCATCTTTTTCATACCCAAAATCAGCTACTCCGCAAAAATTAAACTCATCAAGAATTTCCAAAAGAATCCTCGTATATTTTCCTGTTCCGTACAGACATATATTTTTTAATCTAACGTCCCAAAATGCTGTTCTAAATGTATTAATCACAAATTCTTTCTCTGTCATTTCTCCCCCTCAAATCTTTCTCTTCCATTGCTTCGCCACTGGAATTCTTTTCTTGCTTTCACACCCATCACACTTTAAGCAAAAACCGGGATACCCTTTTTTACTATATCCCCTATCCAATTCAATTATTTCCACTTTGTTTCCTCGATTCAATTTATCTAACTCCACAAAACAGCTTTCACTTTCTTCCATAAACCCTGCCTGCACTGCACTGGCCTCTAAATGACAGTAGTATAATTTTCTATCATATAATCCTCTAAAAGGAGCCCTGCAGTTATGAAAATGTAAAATCCTCTCATCCTCCGTATAGTTCTTATGATTCACTTCTGGATATCCAAAATCCTGCCAATACTCTTGAACTTTTCTCTCTACTTTTATTTTTCCCTTTTTCAATTCAGCCTCAAACTTATCTATTCGATCTCTCAGTTGCGGAAGCCCTACTGTATAATCGCTCAAATCATAGACAATAGACAATTCCTCCGAAATTTTCAACAAATCCTCACCTATCGTACACGTTCCATTCGTAAACATATGCAATAACTTTATCTTGCTTTGATAATGTTCCTTTATATATTGTAACAATTCTACTAAATTAGGATAAAGCAATGGTTCTCCACCCAATATCATGAAATCTTCCACTACATCTACCCACTGAAACAATACATCTAAATCCTGTTTTATTGTTTTCAAATCTTTATGCTCTGGATTTCTAAAATATGGCATCAACATATTGCATTTTTCACACCGTAACGTGCATTTATTCGTAATAGACAAATCCACCCTCGGCAAAAGAATTACATTTTTCGTATAATAATACCATATTTGTTTAAATGCTGCGTATTCTATAAAATCAATATTTTCCCTATAACCACATCCCGACAATTCTATTTTGACTTCCGTATAAAAATTCGTACATATAATAATTTTTGTATTTCGTTTCATATACTTCGGTTCAAACATAACAACATCTATATTTTCTATGCATCCGCCCTGCTTTTTTGTGTCTTTATCAAAAATCTTTTGAATGCAAATTTCATCTTTGTATTGTTTTACAAATCCACTTCCTGACCTTGCAGCTCCCCATACAAAAAAAACATTATCATCATCTAGCCAAATTTTTGCCAATCCATCTAATTCATGTCCTTTATGATAACTTTTCACTTTAATCACTTCCCTTTCTTTTCTCTTATAAGAATTAATCTTATTGCGCTACTTATTTGAACCAAAATAGCAACTTCATCCTGTTCCATTGATTCTATAAACTCTGTGTTTTGGTAACGATTTTCAGTGCTTCTACAATTTCTTTATTCTTTGGAAAGTTATTCACTGCAAGATCAATCCTTATAAGGCATAACATACAGTATCATGCATATTCCATCGATGATGCCGACAAAAAATCCGATAATTCGGATTGATTTTTTTTATCAAAAGCGGAATTTCCCATATATCCTCCAGCGAATGATATATAGATATTGCCAATTTGGGATGACATGAATAAATAGAGTTCTTTGCTCCTTGCAAAGCATATCGCTCAGCACCCTCAATATCCATCGTAATCATATGAATATCTATATTATCCAATATATGATCAATACTATCTGCCGATATATATATCTCTTTTGAATTATCTATTTCCGCTACTTTCCCACCTACCTTTTCTGTACTATCATCCCTCAAAAAAGCAAGATTTTTCTTTTCATTCCATACTGCCAAATTATACGCTTTTACATTAGTAAGATTATTTTTTTTACAATACTCCACAATATTCACATAATTTTGCATTTCTGCTTCAAAAGCATAATAATGATAATCAGCATCTCCCACTTGTTTTAAAAAACGTTTTAAGGTATCTCCAACAAACGCTCCACAATCCACAAAATTTCCTGCAACATATGGGACTACATCATTTCCAAAATATTGATTCTCATCACATATCGCATATACTGACTCCACATCATGCCTCATACGATGTCTTAAGATTGTTGAAAAAATATTTTTTGATTTTTTATCTTCTAACATATCATATACCATTTGAATTTTATGCCTATTTTTCTTTAATATATACCCTATTCTATCTTTAGAATATCCCTCACTATACAAATGCAAGAATTCTGGATCCACATACATATACCATTGTAACCCCGCCGCTTTTAAACATTTATGTATTTCATATTTCGGATTAGCTGCAATAAGCACCAAAACATCTTTGGGCAATGTATACAAATTCACAACTTTTTTTTCGCAAAAAGTCACTCCAATATTATCAGGATTCCCATCCAATATAAAATCCACTGTTATTTGCAATTTTTTTAAAGCTCTAAATACCATTTCTGCCGCAGCTCCCATGCCATAAATCCCAATTTTTCTTTGTTTTCTCCCCATCCCTAATCCCCTCCTCCATTTCATTTCTATAGTAATCACTCTCAATCTTATTCACATTTTCAATATTACTTTTATAAAAATGAATCTGCTGCATAAATATATTGAATTTCTTCTTTTCCTAGCTTTTCAAATAGCGGTTTTGCTCCACTATCCATGCAATTGATAGTTGTAACAATTGTAACAAAAGAATCCTTTTTCTTTAACACGCATGGATTTTCCGAAATAATATCATGAAATATTTTTTGAGCAAAAGAATCAAACACTTTTACAAGTCTTGCATTTTTATAATTTTCAGACAAATACTCATATATGTGTTCTGCCATTTTTGAAATTCCCCATATTGCATAATCAAAGCGATCTTCTCTATCATATCTCTTCTCTAATTCCAGCTTAAAATGCATAAGAGACATCTCTTCCGGCATATAATCATCCGTATAATTTTCCATATAAAAATTGTTTAACTTGTCTATATCTTCCTGTACATTATTTCCCTTTAATCTTTCCATTGCTACCCTTTGGGCCATTCTCTTATAATCTTCTATTTCTAATGGATTTGGTTTCCAGCATATATCTTGGTATTCTTCCTCCGAATAAAATT
The DNA here is from genome assembly GCA_947626795.1 of uncultured Lachnospiraceae bacterium. GTDB lineage: Bacteria > Bacillota > Clostridia > Lachnospirales > Lachnospiraceae > Petralouisia. Next base: position 22,758 of record CANQTH010000027.1, on the reverse strand, counting down.
TTATAAATTTCTGAATCCAGTCAAACGTATATCCTCTGTATTGTCTGGCAATAATAACTGGTATTCCCATAGCTATACACGGAACCGCACAATGTAATCTCGATGTAACAACGAGATTAGCTTCTCTCCAATATTTCTTTAAAAAATTCGTCGCTGTTCTTCTCAAGAAACTTGCGTCTTGATATTCTTGTTGATTCATACTAACAGTATGATGTATCGTTTCACTCTTCCTCAAAATATTATTGGGAATATACTTTTTTACCTCTGATGGCACATCAACTAAAAATACTTTCCTATATTTTTTAATAGATACCTCTCTTTTGGGAAATGTCATGGTCAAACATCCCGCCATATATGCAGGAATATTATAGTTCTTCATTTGCTTAAATGTGTAATAATCACGGCATCCAATTGGAGCATACTTCTTTAAATACTCCAAATTATAATCCGTATAAGGGAAAAAGCCTTCCCTTAAACATACTCCCAGGAAAACAGGCTCAATATCCTCTGATAACGCAAAATTACCCTCCTCATCTAACCACGGATCCCCTCTTCCAATCATTTGATTAATTGGCAAAATCAATTTTTCTCCTTGATACGCACTGATATCTTTTATATTCAAATATGTCACATTCTTTTTTCCCATTTCTTTATATAAATAATCTATTGCCAATAATTGGATACTATTTCCTATATTTGTTTTACTATCTATTTCATAATTCCAACCCAAGCTTCTAATATTTATATGCTTCATATACAATGCTCCTATTAAATTTTCATCTGTTTACCGACTTCTATTTTGTGTGTATTTACATTTATGCCGCCATTACACATCTTGCAATATTCCATATATCCTCGTTCGTTATATCCAAGATAATATTCCAATAATTCTATTCGTTTAGACGCATCATAATTCCCCAAATCAAAATAATCTGTTTCTTTCAATTTACAATAATCAATCAAATCTGCATTCAAGCACATTCCACAAAATAACAATTTATTTCCCCACAAACCATGACAACTCTTTCGGTCACATAACTCAAAGAACTTTTTTAGCCCATCTTCAGAAGTTATTCCATTTGAAAGTTGTGGATATCCACTGTCAAACCAATCCTCAAATTTTGCATGATCATATCTAATATGATGTTCATCCAAAATCATTGTGATTTTCTCAATATTCTGTCTCCCCGAATTCCCAGAATAATCTGTAAATCTATAAAAAACATCATATCTCTCAAACATTTTCAATGTTTCTTTTCCTGGTTCAATCACAGCATTGCTATATATCTCTAAATGTTTAACTTTGTGAGGATAATATTTTTCTCCTATCCAGCTTAATAATTCATTAAAGCGTGGATGAGCCATCGCATCGCCTCCAACCAACCCTAATATATTCACCTCATCAACCCATCGAAAATACAAATCTATTTCATCTTGTATAAATTTCATATCATAATTTACTGGATTGCTAATTTGAGGCATAAAAGCATTACAATATTCACATCTTAATGTGCAACACTGCGTAATACTTAACATAAGATCACTAACATAAACCTTATTATATTTATCTAGCATATAAATAGAAGATATTTCATCTATATGAAAGAAGTCTTTGTGCCTCACAAGTCCCATCTGCCGAAGCTGATCATAGGCAGATTTTGTCATACCTGTTGACACAATTACAATCTCATCTTTTCTTCCCTGCAAAAATTCTTCTGGGGAAAGAATTTTCAATCCGCACAATTTTCTTCCCCATTTTTCTTTATTTCTATCTACAAAAGCTACAATAGGGATTTCTTCACAAAATTCTTCAAAAAATGCAATTCCAAAAGTTCCTGCACCCCATATATAATATTTTGTATCTATATTTTTTAATCTCACTCTTAAAGCATCAAACTCATGACCTTTATTTTCCCATTTCATTTCAACCATTTCTCCTTCTAATAAATATTTCACTTTAATAATGGCCACATTTCCTCCAATAACGAAGACCTCATGCTCCCATCTGGCAGGCGATAGCTTTTTGTCCGTGGGGAAACGGTTTCATCTGGCGATATCATAAGCTCACAAAGAACTGGCCCTGGCATTCCTAAAATCTTTGGCACAAGAAGTTCCATTTCCCGGTTATCCTTTGCCGAAAAGGCCGGAAAGCCATAAGCCTCCGCCACCCTGCAGATATCTGGCATCATAAGCCCGCTCGATTCCCCACTTGCCACATAATGCCCGCCAAACGTGTTCCGCTGCATGGAGCGGATGCTCGCATATCCGGCATTATTCCATATAAATATTTTGATCGGGAGCCGCAAGCGGGACAGCGTCTCTAGCTCCTGGATATTCATTTGAAATGCGCCGTCCCCGTTGATCAATACCGTACGTCTTCTCCCATTTGCAAGGCAGGAGCCGACCGCATAGGGCAGCCCAAATCCCATTGATCCAAGCCCCGCCGCGTTTTTCATTTTCTGCCCCCGCTTCAATCGGAATGCCTGATATGTGATCTCTCCAGCCCCTCCCGAACTCTCTGGAACGATGACATCATCTGCCCTTAAATTTTCACATAGCACATCGATAAAATAATACGCGCTTACAACCCCTTTCACTTGCTTATGGGCCTCCGTCACAACCGGATATTCCTTACGCACCGCATGGCAGGCTGCCCTCCATTTCTTCCAAGCCGCTTTTTGCGTCTCCCATGTTTCTTCCCTTGCTTTTTCCAAAAGCTGTTCCAGGAAGTCCTTCGCATCACAAGCTGCTTTCTCTTCCACATGGGCAACCCCCATCCGCTTTAATTCGTTTCTATCAATGTCCACGATCACTTTCTTAGCATTTTTCCCAAAATTTCCCTCATTAAAAGCAGTCAGGCTCGTATCCAGCCGACTTCCGATCGACAGCAAAAAATCCGCTTCCTGTAAAATCAGGTTTGCGCCCCGGTCCCCCATCCCGCCCGGATGCCCCACATAAGCTTCTTCTTCCTCCCCAAAAAAATCTATCGCTTTCCATGTTGTCTGCACCGGGATAGGCATCTGCTCCAACAGCTTGTCCAAAAGTTCCCGCGCCCCTGCAAGCTTTATCCCATTCCCCGCCAAAAGCAGCGGTTTTTTAGACTGCCTCAGCAATTCTGCCGTTCTTTCGATTACGCGGCCCTCTGCCTTGTGAAACTGCGTGTCTGCATCATATCCTGCCATGGATGCTCTATCCACCATCGCGGCCTGAACATCCAAAGGGATCGACAGCCACACTGGCCCTGGCCGTCCTGTTGTCGCCTCCATATATGCCCGCTCCATATGATAACGGATCTCCGTTGGCTCCATTACCTGGACGGCATATTTGGTGATCGGCTTTACCATGTCTATGATCTGCACTTCCTGGGAACCGATTTGACGCACTCCCGTATCCCCAACTAAATCCGCCCGCTTTGCCTGCCCAGAGATCACAAGCATTGGCGTCGAATCAATCCATCCCGCCGTCACGCCCGTAATGGCGTTCGTCGCTCCCGGCCCGGAAGTGGTGAGGACAACCCCTATATCATTTGTATGCTGGCCATAAGCCTCAGCCGCAATTGCCGCCGCCTGCTCATGCAAGCAGCAGACATACTCTATCCCTGAACTGCCAAGGGAATCCACCAGATGCATCGCGCCGCCGCCTGGCAGCATGAACACATGGCCAATCCCCTTTTCCCGGATAAACCGGAACACATAATCCGAGAGCTTTTCCATTTCCCTATCCTTCCCCGTATCTTTTATATTCCACATATTCCGCAATGACATGCCCGATGAAAATATGCGCCTCCTGGATCCGCGGCGTGATCTTGCTATGGACTTTCACCTGATAGTCCGCTATCTCCCCTAACTCAGGGTTTTCAAAATCTCCCATTAGGATCGCCGTATAGATTCCATTTTCCTTCGCATACCGCAATCCCTCTATCACATTCTTAGACTTCCCGCTGGTCGATATCCCGATCACCATGTCGCCGGCCCGCGCTTTTGCCTCTATCTGACGCACAAAAACCCTCTCATAGCTGTAATCATTCCCTACCGCCGTCAGGGTCGATGTATTCACGCTCAATGCCTCCGCGTTCATGGCCGGACGTTCCCGGTAAAAACGGCTGATAAATTCGGTTGCGATATGCTGCGCGTCCGCCGCGCTTCCCCCATTCCCAAAGATCAAAACCTTCCCGTCTTTCTCAAATATCTCCAAGATCTTTTCCCCGATCCCCATGGCCACGTCCATAAGCCCTATGTCCGAGGAAAGCTTCTTAAAGATATCCTTATGTTCTTCCAAACGTTCCAAAAAATAATGTTCCCTGCAATCGGGGACATTATATTTATCCAAGATCCCAACCATCTCCCATAAGCAGCCTGCGCCCCCTGCCTTCTGCAATATCACGTCCGCCGCCTGTTTCGCATGGTCGATCGCATCTGCCGGGCAAATCCCAAGACCCGCATATGCCAATGGCTCAACATCATATTTCCCATCGCCGATATAACAGATTTCCTCCCTTGGCACTGACGCCAGCTTTTCCAGCTTCTGGACAGCCTCCAATTTATGCTTTTCCCCAGAATAAAAATAATCCCACGGAAAACGCGCTTTAAAATACGAGACGATATCGGAAGATTCCCCCGTGACCGCCGCTAACAGGAATCCCTTGCGCTTCAGTTCAAAAATAGCGTCTATGTCTTTTAAATTTATCTTCTTCTGTTCCCGGCCAGATTCATCAATAATAATGCTGCCATCCGTAAGCACCCCGTCAATGTCAAATACCACCAAACGTATCATGGCTATCCTCGCAATTTTTTCTTCACTTCTTCTTCCGCCGGGGACAGTCTCTTTTCCCCATCTCCCAAAATCTTTTCCACGCTCCGGATCCCTTTTACTAATTTCATCCATTCATACGGCTCAATGGAAGCTTTCTGGTCGCTCCCATACATTGTTCTGTCCAACGTGATATGCCGCTCAATGGACGTTGCCCCAAGCGCCGCTGCGCAAATGCTGACAAGCGTCCCCTCCTCATGTCCGCTATACCCAACCCTGCACCTATATTTTTCCCGCAAAACAGGTATCAATTTTAAATTCGCGTCTTCCGGCTCCATTGGATAGGCGCTGTTGCAATGCATTAACTCATACGGGCATTGATATTCCTTGAAGATCTCTACTGCATGGCCAATCTCCTCAAATGTGCTCATTCCCGTCGCGATGAATGTATGCCGTTTTTCTTTTGCGATTTCCACCAGCAGGTCATCATTTGTGAGCATTGCGGACGCCACTTTATTGTAATCCAGATGGAACTGCCGCAGGAATTTCTGCGCATCCACATCCCATGCGGAGGCATACCATTTTATCCCCTTCTCCCTGCAATACCCATCTATTTCCTCATATTCCTCTTGCCCGAATTCCAAGCCTTCCTTTTGCTCACGCTGCGTCGTCCCCCACGGGCTCTGACGCGGGCTGTCTAAATATTCTTTCGTATATACCTTGTCCACTGTCCGTTTTTGGAATTTCACGGCATCACAGCCCGCAAGCGCAGCCGCGTCAATCAATTTTTTCGCAATGCCGATATCCCCATTATGGTTGATCCCAATTTCTGCCGTAACAAATATATGCATCTCAAATATCCCCTCCCTTTTTCTACTGCTCTATCATCTTTTGTTCTTGTTTAATTGGGTGTTCCCTGTATCCTTAAGCAAGAATTTTCAAGGATTTTTAAAATTGTGATTTTCTGCTCTTTACTTAATGCAAAATCTTCAATCGCCTCTCTACACATCTGCATAAACTCATTTACCTTTTCTCCAAAATGTTCCTCGTCATAACCATAGTTTTTTGCTAATGTAAGCAAATACAATGTTTTTCCCATGACCATCTGCATTGCCACTTCTATCCCCTCGCTGTTTTCCCCCCAAAAAAAATGTATAAATTCAACATATCCCTGAAACTGCTTTAATCTGGCATCATAAGTTGCATATGGTGGAAGTTTTGTTTCCACATTTTGAAAATCTCCTGTTATATATCCCCCCTCCTTCAATTGTTTCAATTGTTTTATTCGCACAGACTCTTGCTCCAAAATCAATACTATTGGTTCTTGAATATAATCCCCTTTCTTACTCAATACAGCACACCACCACTCATGTGGATAAAACCTATAAAAATCATTTTTTTCAAACCGCTCTAACTTCAGCAAATATTCATATTCCTGCAAAAAATCTTCTCTCCTTATAATTAGTCCAGATAAGTAATTCTGTCCCAAAAACATTTTCTCAAAAGCGTCTAAGCCCTTTTTCCCATATATTTTTTTATTTATCCTTGCATATTGATAACTAGTTTTTGCCCGTACCACACTCACTTTTTCTCGATGCCTATTCAACAATGCCAGATAATGCTCTAATGCTTCCAAAACAATATCATCTTCATCCGATACTAATAATACATACTTCCCATGTGCCATCTTCACTGTATAACTCCAATTTTCCGTAATCTTTAACGCTTTTTTATGGTCAAAATAATTAATCCTAGCATCCTGCAATAATGGAATCTGCGCATACTCCCTTTCATAAAGATCCACGCAATTTTTCGATATTGCAATTTCAACCTCTGCATCATATGGCATCTTCACCAAATTCTCTAGCCGCTTTAAAACCAGATTTCCTCGATGAGCAGTTGGAATCCCTATTGTCAGTAATATATTGTCCGTACTCCGCCCCTCCGGCGTCAGCCGATATGCATGCTCCTGGTTTAAAATTTCCAATAATCCCCGTTTTCCATCTTCTTCCCCTGTACAAATCTTTGGGAGATAAACCGATGTATGCTCATGGAAATATTTCTGAAAGACCTCCGCACTCGGGAACAACACAATGTTTTTTGCATACTCCGCCAACTCTGGAATCTTGAAAAAAGCTGCGCAACGATTCATGTCTTTACACACGGCATATATCTCATGGAACACTGCTTCCGCCAAAATTTCAGGCAGTCGCCTCCAATCCCAATACATTGAAACTGCAAGCGCGCTAAATTCCATCTGCCTGAAATCTTCCTGGCGTTCAAAAGAACCTATACTTCCAACAGAAAATATCCCTCGGAAATTTCTCAATTCTTTATCGAATATATAGTATTCACCTTCCCGATACGGGATAAAATCCAATATCAGCTCTTCATACTTCGGCTTCCCATCCATTCCCCAAAGTCCATATGTTTTTTGAAACTCTGCCTCATTTCCTGCCATATAGCAATTATAAATATTCTCCAGTGCCCATTCCTGCTCATATCCTTTTACATAAGCAAGAATAAATGCCTCTAATGCCGCATCATACGCTCTCTTTTCAAATTGCTCATATGCATATTCCAACAACTGTTGTCCTTCCAGTGCCATACCTTACTCCTTTTTCTTTTCCATCTGCTCTTCAAGCGGATGCTCTTTTGCATATTTTACAATTGTTTTTTCTGCAATCTCCTTAATCTCTGCGGCAGCGATCCCTACTCCATAGGTTATGACCTTCCCCTGTTTTGCCATGTCCAGCAAATCGCTTTGCAAATCCTCCCCTGTCTGATAGACTGCCGGGCGCAGGGAATAATTCAAACCTACCAAGCTGTCCATAACTGTGGCTGCCATATAGTCCGTTTCCATATATCGGTTTATTTTTTTGATCCGCTTCAGCGTCTTATCTAATTCTTTTCCTGCCGTCTTGCCCCGGCTGGCGAGCTTTTCCAACTGCTCATAATAACGCCTGCCTTCCTTTGCCTTTTTCCCTACTTCCGCCAATTTATCAGGTACCCCTTCAAAATATTCCAGCGCTATTTTACGATTATCCCCCACAAACAGTTTTTTGGAATGGTCAATATGCCACTTGACATTATATTCCCGCTTGCAATACTTGCGGATTGCGCCCTTCAATGTCATTTCCTTGCTCCCATGGATCTTGGCGCCTCCTTCGGTAGCGTCCACGGTCGTGATATGGCTCCATGTCTTTATCCATTTTTCATACCAATCCAGATACAATTTAAAATCGGGGCTAGTCCACACAGTCCCACCATCTACAGACTCTACCTCGATATATCCTCCTTTTTCCACATCAATCTCATCCATCTTATCCTTAAACGTGCCGTCCGCATGCGTCTTATTACCCGTCATGGCAAGATCCTGCCCTACAAGAATAACGGTTTTCGCCCCCATATTAATAGCAAGGCAGTATGCAGAAGTCGCCACAGATCCACCCGACATCAAATTTGGTAAAAGATAATCCTCGTTTTCTTTCTTACTCAGCTCATTCAACATCGCGTCTTCTATGCTGGAGCCGCTGTTATAAAAGAACTTCTTCCCCTTATGGAAATCCATAGGTCCAACCGAAACCGCTGTCATTGTGACCATTGGAACCCTCGATATGTCCTTATGCCGAAAGAGAAGCTCCGGTTTCAGCCCGTCCACGATCACAAACAGATTCGGAACGATTCCTGCATTCAACAGAGGCTTCATCGCCGTGTCTGTCGCAATGATGCAGGCCTTTCCCACTGCTTTTTTCAACTCCATGATATTCTTATTTAAGGACGGACCTGCCGCTACAATGATAGCCGGGATATCCTCCGGAAGTATGCCGAGCAACTCTCTCATGCTATACCCTTCATACAGGTAATGGATGTTCGTGAACACATTCACTGCCCGCACATTTGCATAGCGCAAGGCTGTCGCCCATGCAACCTGGATATTAAAGATATGCGTTTTTATCCGTTCAATAAAGCTTTCTACCTGCTCCGGGAACAGCTCTCGATAATTCCCCGACAGATATAAATGTATCTGCGTCAGATTATCATATGAGACAAAAAATTGGAAATAAGCGTCAAATTCACCTTCATTGATTCCTTCTACTATAATCCCCACCGGGATATCCCATTGGAAAATAAAGGACAGATCCACTTCCTGCATTGCCCTGCGGAACAATTCAAACGACGGCTCATATATCAGGATATTGCAGGTTTTTGGCACACGCTCCATAATCTGGCGGATATGCTCCCCATTCGAGACTCCCATAATAACGATTGGAGAATATTCTTCTATTTTTCCTTGCTGTTCAAACCATCTGTCAACCACGGCTGACGGCGCATACCGTCCATTCAGGTAGAGCGTTTTCCCTTCACTTCTGACTTTAAGGATGGTTTCCCCCATCAGGCTCTGCTCCGCCTCGACGTCAAATCCTCGTTTTTTCCGCCTTGTATTTTCCAAAATAGCAGCCCACATGGGATACTTCTTTTGTAAAGCATCCATATTTTTCTCATAAATCAGCTTGTTCATCCCATTTCCTCACCTTGTAATTCCGCACCAACATAATAATAGACTTCCAGCAGGCCATACCGAAGAGCGTCCAATAAAAACACGGCATCCCTATGTTCCATTCCATACAGAATATCCTGCAACACCTGCACCACAAATCCCGGATCCATCTCCAATCCCGCCCCTTGGTCCTGCGCCATTTGAACGATTCCCGTTACCATCTGGTTCATGGACGGAAGATATTCCTGTATCTTCCCCATATAATCCCCGTCCTGCTCGATCTGATCTCCAATTTCCCTCACTGTATCAATATGCTGCTGCAACTGCCCCAAAAATTCCTCCATTGCCTCCTCCTTTTGTAACCACAGGCATAAACCACGCAAAACAGCAAATAGAAGCCGCCCTATTTCCCCATACAAAAAGGCAGAAAGCAGTTCCTGCAATCGCCAAACTACCTCCTGCAACTCTTTCTATTAAATTAATGATCCACTGGAATATTTCTGAATATCATTCACCATGATGCTTCCTCCTTGAATCTGGCACAGCTTCCATGCTGCTCATAGAATCGTTTTAGATATAATATATTTTCTCTTGTATTATATATCGGATATTCCCACAGAAACTTTAATATGGTAAGCCTGCTTTTGCTTCAACAAAACAACTTCGTGCAATCTGTCTGAGTATCTGCAATATGATATACAAATACGCATTCTTTTATCACCCGGCAAATTGCTATGTGCTTTTGGCATATGACTCTCCGATATCCCTGCTCATTTAACCATTAATCTTCTATTTTCTTTAAATCTTCCCATGCCAATGGAAGAATTTCAACTTTATATTCCATTAAGCCTCTCCCTCAATCGATTCCTTGCCTCCGAAATACTCAATGTGTCTTCTCCATCTAGCCGCTCCTGTTCTCCTTGAAGTATCTTTGAGCGCAATTGCAAAATCTGTTCACGTTTTTCAAATGCCTCAATACTCATTAACACCAAATCTCCTTCCTATAAATAATTCATTATTGACAATATCTCTCGTATCAACCATGATCCGCAATTATTTCACCGTTCTTTCCTCAACTCTTTCACCATCGCCACAACATCTTCTTCTGTTTCCAAGCCAAGCTTTTCTGCTTCGCCCGCAAAAGCAGCCTGTGCCTCTCGCAGTGCCTCTACAAAAGAATTCGCCAAATATATCCGTCCCGCTTCCTCCAAAAAAAGCACTTTGCTTCCCTCTTTGATCCCCAACTTTTTCCTAATATCTATTGGTATTGTAACCTGTCCTTTTTCTGTGACCTTTGCAAGCTCCATATATTATCCTCCATTTCTTACTTTTCTTTGTCAAATCAGTATATCAATCTCCCCATATGATTATACCTTATTTCCCGTATAAATTCAAAAAAAGGGGTCGACATTGCCGACCCCTTTCAAAAATCTGATATTTATTACTGTAACAGTGAAAGTACGCCCTGGTTGGACTGGTTCGCCTGCGCTAACATAGACTGACCTGCCTGAGCAAGAATGTTATTCTTGCTGTACTCAACCATCTCAGAAGCCATATCGGTATCACGGATACGGGATTCTGCTGCCTGGGTGTTCTCTGCTACGTTATCCAAGTTCGCAATCGTATGCTCTAACCTGTTCTGCAAAGCGCCAAGCGCGGAACGCTGGCTGGATACGTTGTTGATCGCATTCTGAATCATCGTGATCGTACCAGTCGCCTGCTGGTAATCCCTTACGTTCGGCGTAGAAACCGTCGTCGCACATTTAGGTGGTACCCTAAAAATCTGGGCTGCTGAAGCTGCTACCTTGTAAGCATAACTACGAACCAACGTCGAATTTGTTACTGCCACGCCATCGCCTCGCATAAAGTAGCTCGTATAGGTACTACCATTCGCTTTCCCAATTGCTTTGCCCATATTTACTGTACACGCAGCCAAATTTCCAATACAAGCTCTAATTTTAGCTGATCCCATGCCCCTCTGGTAATTCTTCAGCACTTCATTTGTTGCCAAATAACTTAACGTTCCCGATACCGCTACCGCCTTTATGCCGATTGCCTGCGCATTCATTGCTGCAATGTTCAACGTAATCTTCTGTCCCTGGTTTGCGCCTACCTGGAGATTCTTTCCAGTAAAGCTGCCGTCTAACAAGCCCTGCTTGTTGAACTGTGTCGTCTGGGAGATACGGTCAATTTCTTCTACCAACGCGCTCAGCTCCTGGTTGATCGCATCGCGGTCGATATTCTGGTTCGTGTCATTCGCGCCCTGTACTGCCAGCTCGTTCATACGCTGCAGGATGCTGTGCGTCTCATTCAACGCGCCTTCTGCTGTCTGCAGTAAGGATACGCCGTCCTGTGCATTCGTAGAAGCCTTGTTCAAGCCACGGATCTGACTCCGCATCTTTTCAGAAATCTTCAAGCCTGCCGCATCGTCCGCCGCACGGTTAATCCTGTAACCAGATGATAACCTCTCAGCCGATTTCCCCTGGACGCTTGTCGTAACGCCCAACTGACGGTTCGCGTTCATTGCCGTAATGTTGTGTTGTACTACCATTGCCATAATACATTCCTCCTTGAATTTCCTGCAGCCTCCATGCTGCATATGTTATTGTTTGCAGCCACCTGTTCCAAACAAATGGCCATCCCTGCCGAAGCAGTTCTCGTTCTGTTCCAGAACCAGACCCTAGGACAACTGGCTGGAAACAATTCTGCAACTTTTATTGTTGCATCTCTTACTTACACTATCTTTATCGGTTGATTTTGGAAAGAGTTTATACCTTCCGCAACTATTTTTTAAATTTGTTTCCCCCTACTTCTTCTTATCCATGAACTGCGCGTCCACGACGTTCAGCTTCGTCATCGTCTGATAATACTGCCGCGTGACCGTGGACGTCATCCTTTTCTTCCGGGCGCGCTTCCGCTCCTGGGAAAATTTCGTCTCCATCAGCCTGCGGTTCCGCGCTTCCCCGCTCTGGATAGACACAGACTTCTCCGTGATCTCCGCGATCAGCCGCTGCATCTGCGCAATCTCATCCGTATGCTTCGGCCTCTCCCGGTCAAGCACTTCCTTGACCCGGGCATAAAGCTCCTCAAAGCCCTCGTCGAGCGGATTGATCTGATCCACCAGGTCGCTTTTTTCCTGCATATTCTTCTCTAAGGCATCCGCGTCCAGCTCTTCCCGCTCTAGGATCTCACGCTGCTCCTGGTTCTTCGCAAGGATGCCGTCCAGAACCTTCGCTTTCTTCTGAAGGCTCTGGATCATGATATCCAAGTACTCGTTTTCCATGTTTAATTCGCCTTCGCCATCTTATTCTGCTCCATGACTTGTTTCCAGGTGTCGCGCATGGTACGGAGATGCTTCAGCACTTCCTCCAGGATCTCCTTGTCCTTCTTGATATTCGCCTGCATGAGGCGGTCTAAGAGATAGCGGTAGACATTCTCAAAATCCTTCGCGACCTCGTACTTATAATTCAGGGTCGACAAAAACTCTTCCAGGATGGCCTCCACTTTCTTGATATTAGTATGCGCTTTCTCGATCTCTTTCCCATCAATCGCGACTATCGCGATATTGCAGAACTTGATCGCGCCTTCATAAAGCATCAGCGTCAGCTCTGCCGGGGATGCCGTCATGATCTTATTCTTGGCATAGGCGTCATATCCTCTGTTCGCTATCAATGCTCCCCCTCCTTATCAGCCGCCGAGCAGGGAAGTCAGGGAATTCTGCTGGGACTGCAGCGTCCCCAAAGCCGATTCCATGTCGGCGAATTTCTTATACCAGCTCTCTTCCATTGCCTCTAGCTTTTCTTCCCATTTCTTGATCTGGTCCGTATAGTCGTCGTACTCCGACTGCATCTGCTTGTCGTTGTATACTTTATATGCGCTGCTCAACGTCGTGGACTGCATCCGCTCGTGCAGCGTGTCATAGACGCTGGTCGCAAGCTGGGAGAAAAAGTCCGCCACTGTGTCCGGGTCTTCCGCGATCATCTTCTTCAAGCTGTCCTCATTGGAGGAAACCGACGAGTCGTCCGCGTCGCCATTGATGTGGTACGCATACGTCTCATTCTTGGCCGCATTCAGATAGCCCGCCGTCTGGATGCCGAACGACGCCAGGCTGTATTTCTTGCCGCCTACCTCAAATACCTTCGACATATTCAGCGACATACTGTTCATGATGGAGCGCAGGGTGTCGTCCCGGCGGAGAATGGAGTCCTTGATCTTCGTCTCCCATTTCTCTACTTCCTTGTCGGACATCTCCTCCTTCTCGTCGTCGGTCAGCGGCTCATATCCCTTGGAGCTTTCCGCATTATAAGATTTCTCCATGGAATTCATCAGCTCGTTGTATTCCTTGAAGAACCCTTTGATCATATCGTAAATGCCGTCCACGTCCGTCGCGGTCGTGATCGTCACCGCGCCGCTCGTCACGCCCGTAGCCGTGATGTTGAGGCCGTTGATGGAAAACTCGTTGGAATCCCCGTCATACACCGCGCCGTTCAGGACGATCTGGGCGTCGCTGGCGTCCTGCTTTACCGCAAAAGCCGTACCCTCCGGGGCGGCCACGCCTAACTGCGTATAATTCGCTTCCGTCGCAAGGCCGAGCTTATTCAGCATCTGCAGGGACTGCTCGTCGTTTGCGCTGATATTAAAATCGTTCTTCTCGCCCGTGGACATGGAGCTGAAGATAAAACGCTGCTGGTTCGCGTCAAAATTAGCGGAGATCCCTTTCTCGCTCAGCACCTTCGTAAACTCGCCGACCGTCATTGTGGCCGAGACGTTGATCGTGCTCTTCTGGCCGCCGACGTCTAACGTCAGCGTTCCGTTGCCCGCCCCGAGCGATGTGAGCATCGTGTCGGAATTTACCGTGCCTCCCGTCAGGGATTTGACTTTCGAGCCTGTCAGATACCCCGCCGTCGCCAGCTTCTTCACTTCCAGCGTCTGCGTCCCATTGATCACGCTGGAAGAAGCCGTCACCTTTGCCTTCGTATCGTCGGAAACCGTCGTCTTTTTCTTCTTATAATTCCCGGACATACGCATATTGGACAGCGTCTTGCTGTAGAAGTCATAGATCTTCGTATTCATTTCCTTCCACGCGTCCTGCTTCCAGGAGAGCTTCGTCTGCTCTTTCGTATATTTTTCCTGCTTCGTGCGGTATGCCGACACCAGCTCCTGCACGATGGAATCCGTATCCAATCCTGAATTCAAACCTGAGATCCTAATAGCCATCCGCTTTTCCTCCTATCTTATCCTCTCTCATCTATCATGATGCCTGCCAATTCCCAAACCTTGGCGATCATATCCAGCGTCTTTTCCGGCGGGAACTCACGAAGCACTTCCTTCGTGTCCCGGTCCACCACTTTGATCATAACACGGTTCGTCGCGTCGTGGACGCCAAAGATCAATTCGTTGTTCTTTGCCTTCCGGTTCACTTCCTCTACCGCGCGCTTGATCGCTTTGTTGTTCGCCGCTTCCTGCGCTTCCGCCGCGCCCTTGCGGTCTTCCGCGCCCTCCGGGACTGCCGCCTTCTCAGCCTGCGCCTCCGGACCTGCGCCTGCTTTCAGCTTGACGCTCCCTGCGGCCGCCGTGATCTTGGGCTTGGCGCTTCCCTCCAAAACCGTCTTTATCTCCGGATTCGACAGCTCAGGCCTGGCTGCCTCCGCCTTAACAGCCGCCGCTGGCTTTGCGGCAACTTCCAGTCCACTTCCCTGATAAACCGGAGTTGGCGTATTTACTTTTGCAACCTCCATAAAAATCACCTCCATGTGAACGAATGTTACTTTCTCTTCTATCAGTTTATATCGGCTGTTTAACGGAAAAATTTACAACAGCCCGGAAATATTCCGCATATTCCCGCGATTCACAAGATCCCCTTCAACACCTCCAGGCTCTTCGGGGACGAAGACGCCTCGTTTTCTTTTTGGATCTGGAGATATACTTCCTTCCGGTATACCGGGATTTCCTTCGGCGCGGTGATCCCGATCTTCACCTGGTCGCCCCGAAGCTCCAGGATGCTGATCTCGATGTTGTTGTTCACCATGATGGACTCGCCCTTTTTTCTGGTCAATGCAAGCATCTATTCCCCCGCCTCCTTTTTCGCTTTCAGGATCTCATATATCTTGAATTTCACCGGGAAATCGTCCTCCACGATGATCTGCGCGCCCTTCCGCTCCTCCGCGTTGATGATCAGCGGTGCCTTTAAGTTGACGCTCAGCTTCGTGATGTCCTCGGTCGCCGTGACGGTCACGAGGACATAGAGGTTCTCGTCCGTCAGGCCGCCCAGATGCTCCAGACCCTTGTCCTCCACGTACGGGTTATAATCCTCTTTTACCAGAAGCGGGTCGATCACCGGGAGCGCAAATCCCGGCTCATCCAGCGACTGCATCCAGGAGATCCCCTTTGGCGTCCCGTCCTCCTTCAAGTCAAAGATCAGCGCAAACCGCCTGCAGTCCGGAAACCCAATGATCCCGTTCTTAAAGTCAATGATCTTTTCCTCCTCAATCTCTATTTCCCCAAATAGCCTTGTCTCAATCCGCATAACTAACCTCCAGCTCTCTTTTCTCCTATCTCTGCGGCCGTCCCGCGCTTTCCCAGCCGCCCATTTACAGGGCTGCGCAGATCCGCGGCGCTGCTCCCAGTTCCCGGCATCCCGCGCTTTCCCAGCCGCCCATTTACAGGGCTGCGTGGATTCGCGGCGCTGCTCCCAGTCACCTGGCATCCCGCGCTTTCCCAGCCGCCCATTTACAGATTTTGGCAGGGAAAATCTCTCCTTTCACCTGCCAAAATCCATGCCATAATCCTTCTCCTTATAGATAATTCAACAGCGTCTGCCCGTTCGCTTTCGCCGACGCCTGCAGCGACGCCTGGTATGCGTTGTAAGCCGCCGTATATTCAATGATGATATCGGACAGCTCCATGTCCTCGTTCCGGGTCTTCAGCTCCTCGAACGTGGACTGCTGGCTGGATACCCGGTTCTCCGTCAGGTTCAGGCGGTCTTCCCGGCTGCCCAGGTCCGTCCGCGCGAGCGTCACGGTATTTAGGTACCCCTGGAATTTCCCGATCCCCTCGGAATAAAGCTTCTGCATATTGTCGTCCGCATAAGCGGCTTCCTTTTCCGCCGCTTCCAGCCATTCGTCCAGAGCCGCCTGCGAGGTTTCATCGTTGTACTGCGTCTCCTCTTTCATCGCCTTTAACTTATCCACCTTGTCGTGGGCCGAGATCGCCGCCTGGACCGCGTTCGTCAGATCGTCGATGTCGCGCCCGATCGAGGCGTCAAGCACCTGATCCGCCTGCGTGTTCACCGTCATGCTCTGGTTGAACGCGATCGTGAACTTGATCTCCTGGTTCTCCTTCGTATACACGATCTCATTGTCCGGATCCGTCTTGTCGACGCAGTCAAAATAATGCTCCGGGCGGATCTCCCCTTTGGTAAATCCCTGCTTCGTATACGTGATGCTGATCTCCCGCTTCTCGCTCTTTAGCGTGTTGGAGACTTCTTTCCCTAAGATCAGCTCCCCCGTTTCCTTAAAGAACATGACCTGGTTGTCGTCCACCTGGAAGCCGCCTTCCTCCCAGTCCGCGTAGGTCATGTCCGTGACGACCTCCACCGGGTCGCCGTTCGTGCAGGTCATATTGTCCAGCGCGACGTTGATCGGCCTCCCGTTCACATATTCCGTATAAGTCAGGTTATTCGCGTCCAGATCTTCCAGGCCTTCGTAGGAGAGCCGGATCCGGTTGTAGACATATTCCTGGGGCATATCCTCCATCTCTACCCCGATCGGAGCGCCTGACGCGTCCCGCTCCAGGACATTCGGCACTTCCACCACGTTGCTGTAAAACCGTTTCTCCTCGATATCCTCATAAGACAATGGCTCGGTGATGTCGTATGTCGTCTCAAGTTCGTCTTTGGAAAACGTCAGGCGGCTGCTGGTCTTATAGCCCGTGAAGATCGACCTCTCCGCGCAGTCCGCGTTCCCTTCCTCGTAGATCTGTTCCCGGAGGGAGCGCAGGTTCTCCAGGATCGCGTCCCTGTTTTCCGCAGTCAGCGTGTCCGTCGCGCCGTTATTGCACTGGCCGTATATGTCCGTTAAGATCGTCTGCATATTTTTCAGCGCGGACTCCGTCACCTCCAGCCAGGAGCGGGCGTCCGGGATATTCTTTTCATAATACTGGTTCAGCTCGTTCAAATTGCTCCGCAGACGGAGCGCGCGGATCGCGATCACCGGGTCTTCGGACGGCCGGGTGATCTTTTTCTGCGTGGACATCTGGTTGTTCAGCTTATCGACGCTCACTTTGTTGCGGTTCATGTTGCTCATGCTGTTCCTGCTAATCATGCTGTTCGTAACTCTCATCATAATCCTAACCCTCCTATACGCCGGTTTCCAGAATCAGCCTGTCGTACATCTCGGACATCGTCTGGATCATCCGCGACGCCAGATTATATGCGTGCTGGAATTTCAGCATATCCAGCGCCTCCTCGTCCTCATCCACCGCGGAGATCGACATCCGCTTCTGGACGATCGTATCTGAAATATTGGAATAGTTCTGTAAGAACACCTTCGCTTTCTGCGTATCCACGGAATTGTCGCTGATCAGCGACTTCAAGAACCCGTCCGCGCCGCCGCCGCGGAACAGGTTCGCCTCGCTCTTCAGCTTCAGCATCTGCCCCACGATGTCCTGGATCGCCTCGCCGTCCGCCAGGTCTTTTTTCTGCAGCGTCACCATCTTCCGCGGGTCGTTCACGATCTCGCCCGCCACTTCCACATTCGTGGCCGTCAGCAGATAATAAAAGTTCCCGGTCGCGTCCATGCTCTCATTGGACTCGCCGTCCGCGCCCGCCTCGTAATCCGCGAAATCATATTCGCTGCCGTCCGCCACATTCTTCGCGACGAAAAACGCGCCCCCGTCCTCGCCGTCCAAGTCCGCGCCCTGCTTGTGCAGCTCATTGAACTGCTTCGCGAACTCCCGCAGGAAGAGGTTGGCCTGCGCCTGATAATACGGCACGCCCATCGCGTCTATGTTCGACCCGATCGCCGCTTTCCGGCCCGAAAGCCTGGCCTGCTCGTTCGCCGTCAGCGCCTGCTCCAAATGGAACTCGTACGTCTCCGTCTCCGCGTCGTACGAAAACCCGCTGTAATTGTATAAGGTATTGTTGATATTCAGCGTCCCTTCCTGCGGCATCGTCATCCTGCCCACTTCCTTGATCGTGGGATTCGCGATCGTGACGACCGTATTCCCGTCGTCCCCTGTGGAAAAGCCGCCCACCCTGCCCTGGAAGCCTTCGTCGTTATTGCCGTCGCGGATGTCGAACAAGCCTTTCAGCCTTCCCTCGCAAGTCGCGCCTGACGCATGGAACGGCACGTTGTTCCCTGACCAGAACAAGTCGTACAGGCCGTCGATATCGGACTGGTTCACGCGCTTCTCCCGCGCGACATATTCTAACGTATTATATTCAAACGTATCCACGAGCGTCTGCCCGTTGATCTTCACCACATAATTCGTCGCCCCGGTAAACACCTCCGGATCGATGCTGTCCGTCACCTTTGTCTCCGTGATTTCCACCGGGACCAGCTCCGAAAGCTGGTCGACCAAAAGCGCGCGCTGGTCGCGCAGCTCGTTGGCGTTCGTCTGCTGCAGTTCAATGACATTGATCTGCTTGTTCAGCAGCGCGATCTTCTGCGCGATCCCGTTGATCACCTCTACCTGGTTGGCGATCTCCTCATTGCAGTCCTGCTGGAGCTTGGAAAAGCCGATCGACATACTGTGGAAATAATTGACAAAATTCTGCGCCTTGCTGGTAAATGCCTTCCTGGCGTCCAGGCTCTCCGGCGTCCGGTGCAGATCCTCCATCGCACCGAACATCTCGTCCAAGATCGTGCTGAAGCCTTTCGCCGTATCGTCGTCGATCAGATAATCTTCAAACTGCTGCATATAATACAATTCTGTATCGTACATACCTACCCGCGCGTTGTTTTCCCAATATTTCACATCATAGTAAAAATCACGCTTCTGTATGATCTCCGTCGTCGTCACGCCGCTCCCCGCCATGCCGTACCGCTGATTCATCTTTAAGGCTTCCGAAGCCACGCGGACGGCTTCCTGCCTTGTATAGCCCTTTGTATTGGCGTTGGAAATGTTATTCGCGACCACGTTCGTCGCCGCATGGTATGAATTTAAGGCAGACCCGGCAATCGTCAGCCCGAAAAATGTTGAAGCCATAAGCCCGTTCCCTCCTATCTTATGCCGCCTTCCGCAGGGGAAGGCGCGCCCGGGCGGCGTTCCCCGCCCCTTCGCTTAAAGCTGCGTCACCAAATGCTCGATCATCTCAGAGACTACATTGATATAGCGGCTTGCCGCATTGTACGCGCTCTGGTATTTTATCATGTTCTGCAGCTCCTCGTCCGTCGAGACGCCGAACACCTGCATACGGTTATTGTCAATGCTGCTCACTTCATTGGAAAGCCCTTCCGCCGCGCCTTCATATACCGATCCCCTCACGCCAAACTCCGCGATCATCCGGTCATAATACCCGCGGAAGCTGCACGGGGAAGTATTGTTCGGGTTGATCTGCCTGTCTTCTTTCTGCCACGCTTCCACGATGCTCTGCGCCATGCCGTAGGCCGTGTCCCCGACCTGGGACAGATGCGGCAGCCACCCTTCCTCTTCCATCAGATCCGGGTTCACCAGCAGGCTCTTCGTCGTGTACATCTTCGCCGTGTCCGTCATATCCTCTTCATTATATACATAATATGTCTTGCCGTCCGTGGCTTCCACTTTCGTATAACGCTCGCAGCCACGCCGCACAAACAGCTCGCGCCCGGGCGTCTCCCCGTCCGCGCCGACGCATCCCTTCTCCTCGTCCCAGACTTTGACTGAGCCTGCCGTATAGACCTCCCCGGTATCCGCGTCTGTGATCGTCGTCTCCAGCGTCTTCGTCGGGCTGAACGCGTCGTTGATCGCCGTCACCAGCCCATGCACAAGCTGGTCGAACTCCGCCTCCGCCACAAGCAGGACGGACTTGTCGGTATATTTGTTATAATCGTAAGCGGAAACCCCTTCGATGTCGCGGTAATCCGCGATCTTGTCCCCCCTGGAAAGAACCAGGGCCTTCAAGCTCCCGATGTCCGTATTCAGCGTGGATGCGATCTCCGTGTTAAAATTGAACATCTCCGTATATTTCCCGCGCTTCATGTCGGACAACTGCGGCCAGATCGGATCCAGGAACCCGGTGATCGGATCTTCAAGCGTCTGGATCTCGTACACATGAACCTCATCCACGAACTCCACGTTCTCCAGCTTTACCCGGACCGTGCCGTCCACCTGCTCCTCGAAATCCACCTTCGCGAGGGCGGAAAGCTCATCCAGCGCGTTGTCGCGCTCATCGCGCAGCGTCATCGCCGTCTCCACGCCGCCGCACTCCGCCGCCAGGATCTGCTTGTTCAGATCCTGGATCGTGTTCCCAAGCTCATTGATGCGGTCGACCAGTTCCCTTACCTTGACATTCGTCTTCTCCTGATAATCCTTCAGCCCGTCGTACACGCCCTGCGCGCGCCCCAAAAACAAGGTCGCCTGCTGAACGACCAGGTTCTGACGCTCCTCCATATCCGGGCCGCCCGCGAACGTGTTGAACGCCTGCCAGAAATCATCCAGCGTCTCCTGGAACGCCTGGCCCTCCAGCTCCTGGAAGATCGTCTGGATCTCCGTCGTCGCCTCCGCACCCGTCTCATAAAATGCCTGCCGTCCGTTCTCCGTGCGGTAATATTTGTCCAAAAAATAATCCCTGGTATGGATCACGTCTGAGATCGTCACGCCAAGGCCTGCCTGCTGCCAACTGATCGCCGACTTATAATCGAATGTCGTATACTGCCTGTCGGCAAAAAGAACCTGCTGGCGCACATAACCCTTCGTATCTGCGTTCGCAAGGTTATTCGCCGTGGTATTCATCGCGTTTTGGCTGCTCTGCAGGCCAGACGCCCCGATGTACAGGCTTCCCATTCCGTTTGCCATATGTTTGTATCCTCTATCCTTCCCGCCCGTCCGTGGGCTGTCTCCTGCCCTTCCGTGAATGTCTGACCGCGGCGATTCCGCCTGCGGCCCCGCCGTTATGGGCCTATCGGTGCTCCCGCCGCTTGGCCCGCCTACTGCTTCGCATCAAACCCGCCGCTTCCCAGCCGCTCCCCGGTGTTGTTCGCCCGTCTGTCATAATTGGCCGTCACCGGGGCCTGGCGCATGCTCTTGTACAGTGTAAGGTCAAACTCCACCATCTCGATCGCATGCCTCAAAAGCGTCTCGTTCTGCGTATTGATGTCCGCCATCTCCCTTAACGTGTTCCCCAGCCGCTCTTTTAAGTCGATCAGCTTCTTCTGCTCATTCGGCTGTTTATTTAAAAATGCTATCATATTAGTAACTGTCAGCTCTTCCGGCTGCTTACTAAGTACGATAGACATATCCCTCACAACTTCCGCTCTTTTCTTTTCCAGATTCTTAATGACGCTGGTGATCTCCTGCTCCCGTCCGGTAAGCTCCTCCAGAGCGGGGATATTTCCGTCAATGATGACCTGCCTCTTCTCATAAGAGATCTGCGTCAGACGTTCGTATTCCCCGTTCTCCTTCTCCAGCGCTTCCATAAAATCATCCATTAAACTGGCCACTTAGGAACCTCATTTCTGCCTGTATGCGCGACAGCCCCGCGCCCCGGCCGCGGGGGCCGTCACCTGTTATAAGCTTCATATTTTTCGATCAGTTTCGCCGCGAAGTCCCCGGTCGCCACATGATAGCTGCCCGACGCGATACTGCTCTTTAGCTGCGAGACTTTCCCTTCGCGGATATCCGGTGCTTCCGCGACCGCCTGTTTCGCCACCTGATAGTCGCGCCCGGTCTGGGAAATCTGGACTTCGTCCCTCTTCTCAACATTCCTGCTCCCCTTAGTCCGGGAAGGCTTGCTGCTGCCATAAATACGGCTGACCTGGTTGTACGCTTCTATACGCATAGGAACATCACTTTCCTTTCTTCAATCTGCTTCTTCCTATTGTTACTGCTTTTTTCTAATCTATTTATCGGCCGTTTGCGGAAAAACTTTAGCATATCCTCGCGGAACGTTGATCAGACGGAAGATCGCCCCCATCGGATGAACCGCAAAAGGCCGCCGCGCCCCTGGCACGGCAGCCTCCCTTTCCATCACGATATAACAGGGAAGCCTGCGGCTTCCCTGTTGCATCATGCCTTCTTCTTTTTCTTCATCGTCACCAGGTACGCGCCTGTCAGGAATACGCCCGCGCAAAGCACATACCTTGCGTCAAAGCCAATCCCGGTCTTCGGCGTGCCGCTCGATACATGCGCGGTGCCGCTCGTCCTTGAGACGGAAGCCGTCCGTACGGCCGCTTTCGGCGTGCCGCCCGTCCCGGTCGTCTGCGTCGTGCCGCCCGCGCCGCCCGCATTGCCGCCCGCGTTGCCGCCGCCGAAATCGAATTTTGTAGCTAAAGCGAGCACGGTTATCGTAAAGCTTCGTTTGAGGGTGTAAT
>CANQTH010000026.1 GCA_947626795.1 uncultured Lachnospiraceae bacterium | reverse complement strand
CGAGAGAGGAGAGAGGCTGGGCTGTCCTGGGGAGGCTGGGAGCCACCATTCCTGCATGGGTTTTTGAGGGCGCGGAAGAACGTCCTTTTAAAAATAAAGTGGCCTAGTGGCTCAGTTGGTTAGAGCGCCGCCCTGTCACGGCGGAGGTCGAGGGTTCGAGTCCCTTCTGGGTCGTTTATATGGGATCTTAGCTCAGCTGGGAGAGCATCTGCCTTACAAGCAGAGGGTCATAGGTTCGAGCCCTATAGGTCCCATATATCTCAAAAATACGCTCTGCGCAATGCGTTTAAGGGCAGGCCGATGTGGCTCAATTGGCAGAGCAGCTGATTTGTAATCAGCAGGTTATCGGTTCGAGTCCGATCATCGGCTCTTGGATTTAAATATGGATGGATTCCCGAGTGGCCAAAGGGGGCAGACTGTAAATCTGTTGGCGACGCCTTCGAAGGTTCGAATCCTTCTCCATCCATTCAGATACAAATGATATTGTATCTTTATATAATAGCGCGGGGTGGAGCAGTCTGGAAGCTCGTCGGGCTCATAACCCGAAGGTCACAGGTTCAAATCCTGTTCCCGCAACTCTTTTAGTAACTGCCCAGTTAGCTCAGTTGGTAGAGCAGAGGACTGAAAATCCTCGTGTCTCTGGTTCGATTCCGGAACTGGGCATTTGTATATGGGATATTAGCTCAGGTGGTAGAGCACTTGACTTTTAATCAAGTTGTCCGGGGTTCGAATCCCCGATGTCTCATAGGAACGGCTTAAAGATCAAAAAAGGTCTTTAAGCCGCTTTTTTTGCCTTGGGGAAAGAGCTGCCATACCAAGGCGTGGCGTTTCTATTTATTTCCTGTTATTTTTATAAAAACGGCTTTTTTCTTTTTTTTATTTATGGTATGATTAACTTACGAAAATAGAGAAGTGCATTTTTTAAGATGCATGGCGAAAAGGAGGTAAATATGAGGAAAAAGGAATTTTTCAGAACGGCGGTTGCGGGCCTGACCGCGATCGCCATGGCGGTTACGATGCTGCCGGCCACGGGGCCGGGCAGGGTGGAAGCGGCTGGCGAAGACAGCATGATCCTGCATTGGGACATGACGAAAGACGCCGACGGGACGCTGAAGGATCTGACAAACAATGGGCATCAGGGCGTGATCAGCGGCGCGGCGGAAGCGAAGACGATCGACAATATCGACGTGCTGGATTTGAGCGGCGGCTATGTAAATATCCCGGATGGGACGGTTGGCGCGGACGATACGGAGCTGACGGTGAATATGTTGGTGAAGATCACTAAGAATGTTCCGGCGTCCTGGATGTGGTGCCTGGGGTCTTCCAACAAGAGGTATCTGTATTTCACAGGATGCTGCAGCTCAGGCCAGGGGAGCAAGATGCGCGGCGGCGCGGGCTGCGTGCCGGAGAGCGGCGGAAATGGCTGGGAGTATGAAACTGTCATTGAGGGCGAATCCGCGCTGGAGGAAAATGAATGGCAGAACGTGACTGTCACCTATAAGGACGGCGGGCAGTTTATTTTCTATAAGAATGGCGAGAAGCAGGCGTCCACGGACCTGACGGCAGGCAATGCCGGGAATTTCAAGCTCCAGGATCTGATGGCAGCAGGCGACGAGCGGGACGGTTACATGGGCTGGTCGTTCTATACGGGCAATGACCCGACGTTTACCGGAGCGGTCGCGGATTTCCGTATTTACAACCACGCGATGGCTGAAGGTGAAGTGAAGGAGCTGGAGACGGAGATCGAAGGGATGCTGGAATCTCTGGCACAGAGCGATTTTTCGGAAAAAGACGTTAAGCTCTCTGTGGAAGACTGCCTGGGTGGGAATCCGACCAAGGATGAGGTGACGACGGACTTGACGCTTCCGTCGACGACAAAGGTTTCCATCATGGGCAAGGAGTTTGACGCGCAGGTTTCCTGGAAGAGCAGCAATCCGGACGCGATCGGCACGGACGGGAAGGTGACGCGCATTTTGCAGAACCAGACGGTCACGATGACGGCCGCGGTCACGCTGAATGGGAATACCGTGAACAAATCGTTTGACTTCAAGGTGCTTGGCACGGGGACGCCGCAGGATTTCGTGGAGGCGGACGCAGAAGCGATCGCGATCCTGAACCAGGATGATATCCGCGGCAATCTTACGCTTCCTTCCGAAGGGGCGTACGGCTCCAAGATTACGTGGACGTCTTCCAATGAGGAGGTCATCTCGACAAAGGCCAATGGGAAGATCCCGGCGGGCGTGGTGACGCGGCAGGCGGCGGACACGAAGGTGACGCTGACGGCGACTGTGACGTATGAGACGGCGACCATAACGCAGGAGTATCCCTGCACGGTAGTGAAAGCGCCGGAGGCTAAAGAG
Source organism: uncultured Lachnospiraceae bacterium (assembly GCA_947626795.1). Lineage (GTDB taxonomy): Bacteria > Bacillota > Clostridia > Lachnospirales > Lachnospiraceae > Petralouisia. The sequence continues at coordinate 33,450 of CANQTH010000026.1, read as the reverse complement.
ACGACGGATTATCTGTTCGCATATTTCCCGTATACGAATACGAAGGATGAGAGGATTTATTTCGGCATCAGCGAGGACGGGCTGAATTTTAAGGCGTTAAACGACAGCAAGTTTGTCCTGGAATCCAAGCTTGGCTCGCACGGCCTTCGCGACCCGTTCATCATCCGTTCCCATGAGGGGGACAAGTTCTATCTGATCGCGACGGACCTGACCGTGGCTGGCGTTACGCAGGGTGACGTAAAATATCCGGGCCAGGACTGGGGGCAGAATCAGGTAAACGGCAGCAAGAGCATCATGGTTTGGGAATCTACGGATCTGGTGAACTGGTCTGACCAGAGGATGTGCAAGGTCGCGGTGGACAATGCGGGATGCACTTGGGCGCCGGAGGCTTATTGGGACGACGCGACGCAGCAGTATGTCGTTTTCTGGGCGTCGAAGTCCGGGGACGACAATTATGGGAAGCAGCGCGTATACTACGCGACGACAAGGGATTTCAACACATTTTCCAAGGCGCAGGTTTGGATCGAGGAAAACGGCTCTGTCATTGACACGACCGTCATCAAGGTAGGGGATTACTATTACCGCTACACGAAGAACGAGGATGGGGCGGTGAACCAGTACGGCACGCCGTCCAAGCGTGTGTACTGCGAGCGGAGCAAGACATTGACCGCTACGAAATGGGAGCTGGTGCATAGCAATTCTTTGGATGTTTCCGGCGGCCAGATCGAAGGGCCTTGCATCTTCAAGCTGAACAGCGACGACGTGGAGAACGCGAAGAACATTGTGGATCTGAAAAATACGACGTTAGATGCGGATAAGCAGATCTCCTTAACCGGGGACGAGGTATACTGCCTGACGGCGGATCAGACGGGCAGCACGATCTTCCCGGGGCTTTCCAGCGATATCACGACGGGCAGCTTCGGCGTGCTTGGCACGAGCAAGGGCGTGGAGGTTGACGGAACTCCGCTGTATACCATGCCGGAGCCGGATGCCAGCCATGGGACGATCATGCCGATCACTTCCGAGGAGTACAACAATCTGATGCTGGCCTATAACAGCGCTTACAAGGAAGAGGCGGCTCCGTACGTAGAGCAGGCGGACAGCGCGGAAAAATCCTTGAAGAGCGTGACGGATGCATTATTCGCTTCTCCCGTGACGGCGAACCTTGCGCTGCCCAAGACGGTGGAAGGCGCGGATGTTACGTGGGAATCTTCCAATGAAGCCATCGTTGCGGCGGACGGGACTGTGAAACGCCCGGCTTATGAGGACGGGGACGCGTCCGTGGCCCTGATCGCGACGATCACGGTAAAAGGGAGCGGCAGCGTGCGCGACCAGGTAAGGCGCAAGACCTATGAGGTTAAGGTGGCGAAGCTCACAGGGATCTCCTTAAGCGAAAAAGTTTCGTTAGAAGCAGGCAAGACGGCGTCCCTGACGGCAAATATCCTTCCGGCAGGCGTGGCAGGCGAGTGGACGGCATGGAACTGGGCGTCCAGCAATCCGGCAGTTGTGGCAGTGGCGGGTTCCGGCAAGACGGCGACTCTGACAGGCAAGGCGGCTGGCGAGGCAACCGTTACACTGACCGTTAAGGACGCGAATGGCAATACGGCGACGGCGTCCAGCAAGGTGACTGTGACGGCGGCGCAGAGCCATACCGTGAAGTTTGACAGCAAGGGCGGCACTTCCGTGAAGGCGCAGACCGTAAAGGATGGCGGGAAAGCGGTTGCTCCCAAGAATCCGAAGCGGAGCAAATATGCGTTTGCCGGGTGGTATCTGGGATCTAACAAATATAAGTTTGGCACGGCGGTGACGAAGGACATCACGTTGACCGCGAAGTGGACGAAGGTAAGCGTGGCGGCGTCCAAGGTGACGGCGGCAAAGAATAACAAATCCAAGCAGTGCGCCGTTACCGTCAAGAAAGTAAAGGGCGCGAATGGCTATCGCATCGCATATTCGACGGACAAGAAAGTAAAGAAGAATGTGAAGTATGCGACGGCGAAGTCCAATAAGATCACGCTGAAGAAGCTGAAGAAAGGGAAAACGTATTACATCAAGGCGCAGGCTTACAAGGTGGATTCCAAGGGCGCGAAAGTCTATGGGAAACTGAGCGGCGCGAAAAAAGTGGTAATTCGGAAATAAAGAAAGAAGCAAGGGAAGGCCCCGGCGGCTTGAGCTGCCGGGGCCTTCTTTGGGCAAAAGAACAGTTCAGCTTTCCGGATTCACAGTTATGGAATCTGGCTCATTGAAAGTTTGCCTTTGGCAAAGAGCCGGATTCCCACTCGACAAAATTTACACGCCAAAGTGTTTTTTGAAATTTATGTGGCGGAATCGGGAACTTCATGCTATAATAAAATAGAATAAGAGCCGATATATATCTTGCATATTATATTTTATCTGATGGGGGCTGATCTCCGTCGGATCAACGCTCCGCGAGGGCGTCGTGTGCCAGTGGCACATGATCCCGCGCTAAGACTCGCAAGCGAGCCTTGAATAGGAAAAATACCCGCGGCGCCCGCCAGACGCCCATGCAGGCGCGGCAGCTTGGGCCAGGGTTTTTGCGGGAATAAGATTATGAAAGGAAGGGATTATTATGAAAGGAAAAAAGAAGGTCATTTATCTTGTCCTGGCGGCCGTGTTGGCGATCGGCACGGTTTTCGGCAGCAGCATGACGCCTGTCAGCGCATCCGGCGCCAAGGTCAAGGCTGGCAGCACGTTTACTAGCGGGAAATACCGCTATAAGGTGCTTTCCATATCGAAGAAATCGGGGACGGTTTCTTTGATCGGCCCAAAGTCAAAGTCTGTGACGCGCGTGAAAATGCCGAATACGGTTAAGAAAAGCGGATATGCCTTTAAAGTGACGGAGATTGGGAACGGCGCATTTAAGGGATGCAAGAAGTTAAAATCCATCACAACGAATAAGGCGTTGAAAAAGATCGGCAAGAATGCGTTTTTGGGCTGTAAGAAGCTAAAAAGCATCGGCATTGTCTCGTCAGGGCTGAAAAGCGTGGGGAAAAATGCGCTGAAAGGCATCAGCCCCAAAGCGGTGATCGACGTCCCGGCAGGGAAAGAGGCCGCTTATAAGAAGGTTTTCAAGGCGAAAGGTCAGAAGGCTTCTGTTACCATACAGTCGCCCGACCCGGCGCAGACGATCAGTGTGCCGCAGTCGCCGCAACTGCCGCAGTCGCCGGAATCTGAGGAAGGGCAGGAGCCGACCGTGATCCCGAAGCCGGATGCAACTGCGGGCGAGCATACGCATATCTTTAGCGACTGGAAGGTTGTCCAGGATGCGACCTGCACGGAGAATGGTTGGAAGCGGGCGTCCTGCAGCGTCTGCGGTGAAGAGGAAGAAGTAAAAATCCCAGCCTTAGGGCATAGCTTCGGCGCATATGCATACAATGAGGACGCGACCTGCACGGAAGATGGGACTGAGACGGCGACCTGCAGCCGTTGTGGGGCGACGGATACCCGCAGCGCAGTAGAGACCAAAACGCCGCATAATTTTGGCGGCTGGGAAGTAAAAGAATCGGCGTCTTGCGAGAAAGCGGGCGTTAAGGAGCGGGTTTGCCAGGATTGCGGCATGGCCGAGGAGGAGCCGATCGCGGTGCTTGGACATGACATGAAGGATGAGGAGATCATCGCGCCCACTTGCACAAAAGACGGGCGGGTGGTCCGCGGAGGCAGATGTTCCCGCTGTGGTTATGAAGGGAAAGAGACAGTTCTTCCGGCATTAGGCCATAGCTTTACGGAATATGCATACAATGAGGACGCGACATGTACGGCGGATGGAACGGAGACGGCAACCTGCGACCGCTGCGAGGCGACGGATACCCGCGAGGCGGCGGGGACGCAAACAGCCCATCGTTACGGCGCATGGAAGGAAGAGGTTCAGCCGTCCTGCACGGAAGCGGGGAGCAAGACCCGCGTGTGCGAGGAATGCGGCGATATCGAGACAGAGGAGATTCCGGCGTTAGGTCATAGCTTTACGGAATATGTATACAATGAGGACGCGACCTGCGCGGCGGATGGAACGGAGACGGCGGCCTGCGACCGCTGCGGGGCGACGGATACCCGCGTGGCGACAGGGACGCAAACAGCTCATTGCTATGGCGCGTGGAAAGAAGAGGCTCAGCCTACCTGTACGGAAGCGGGGAGCAAGACCCGCGTGTGCGAGGAATGCGGCAATGCCCAGACAGAGGAAATTGCGGCGCTTGGGCATGATATGCAGCCAGTTGAAGGAGCTGCAGCCACCTGCACCGAGCCGGGATGGACGGTTCCGGGAGGCAGATGCTCCCGTTGCGGCTATGGGAAGCCGATCGAGCTGATCCCGGCCTTGGGTCATAGCTTTACGGAATATGCATACAATGAGGATGCGACCTGCGCGGCGGATGGGACTGAGACGGCGAACTGCGACCGCTGCGAGGCGACGGATACTCGTGTAGCGACAGGGACGAAAACAGCTCATCGCTACGGCGCATGGAAGGAAGAGATTTCGCCTACTTGCACGGAAGTGGGGAGCAAGACCCGCGTGTGCGAGGAATGCGGCGATGCCCAGACAGAGGAAATTGCGGCGCTTGGGCATGATATGAAGGATGAGGAGATCATCGCGCCCACTTGCACAAAAGACGGGCAAGTGGTTCGTGGCGGCAGATGCTCCCGTTGCGGCTATGGGAAGCCGATCGAGCTGATTCCGGCGTTAGGCCATAGCTTTACGGATTACGTATACAATGAGGACGCGACCTGCGCGGCGGATGGAACGGAGACGGCGGCCTGCGATCGCTGCGGGGCGACGGATACCCGCGTGGCGGCGGGGACGCAAACAGCCCATCGCTATGACGCGTGGAAAGAAGAGGCTCAGCCTACCTGTACGGAAGCGGGGAGCAAGACCCGCGTGTGCGAGGAATGCGGCAATGCCCAGACAGAGGAAATTGCGGCGCTTGGGCATGATATGCAGCCAGTTGAAGGAGCTGCAGCCACCTGCACCGAGCCGGGATGGACGGTTCCGGGAGGCAGATGCTCCCGTTGCGGCTATGGGAAGCCGATCGAGCTGATCCCGGCCTTGGGTCATAGCTTTACGGAATATGCATACAATGAGGATGCGACCTGCGCGGCGGATGGGACTGAGACGGCGACCTGCGACCGCTGCGAGGCGACGGATACTCGTGTAGCTACAGGGACGAAAACAGCTCATCGCTACGGCGCATGGAAGGAAGAGATTTCGCCTACTTGCACGGAAGTGGGGAGTAAGACCCGCGTGTGCGAGGAATGCGGCGATGCCCAGACAGAGGAAATTGCGGCGCTTGGGCATGATATGCAGCCAGTCGGGATCATTGCCCCGACTTGTGAAAAAAAGGGTTGGGAGTATCCGGATGGAAGATGTTCCCGCTGCGGCCATCTGGGTCCGGCGAAGCCGATCCCGGCGTTAGGGCATAGCTTTGGCGCGTATGTATACAATGAGGACGCGACCTGCACGAAGGACGGGACGGAGACGGCGATCTGCACAGTCTGCGGCGCGGCGGATACCCGCACGAAGGCTGGCACAAAGAAGGCTCATGTTTACGGAGAGTGGGTCGTTAAGAAAGCGGCGGATTCCTGTGCGGCTCCGGGATATAAAGAGCGAAAATGCACCGTCTGCGGCACGGCGCAAGGCCAATATATCGATCCGCCTGCGCATACGTTGGTAGAGACGGGCTCGCAGGAGGCGACCTGCCTCGGCTACGGCAGGCAGTATTCCGAATGCGTCGTGTGCGGCCAGGTATTTTTCCATGTGACAGACAGGCCGTTAGGGCATGACTGGGCAGAGAAGACCGTAGAGCCGACCTGCACGGAAAAAGGCTATACGGCGTTGGAGTGTACCCGCTGCCATGAGAAGAAAGATGTGGTGGAGACAGAGGCGTTAGGCCATATATATGAAGAAGAATGGGTGACGGACAGGGAAGCGACCTGCAAGGAACCCGGCCAGAAGTCAAGGGGATGCTCCCGCTGCGGATATCGGGAGACGGAAGAGATCCCGCGTACGGAAGACCATCAGTATGTTGATAACCAGCCATGTTCCTGCGCAGCTCCGGGATATTGGGATAAGATCTGCGCTATCTGCGGCAAGAAGTCGGGCCAGTACTTAAAAGCCCCGGATCATAAGCTGAAGCAGACATTTTCGACGGAGGCGACCTGCCTCGATTATGGCAAGCAGTATTCTGAGTGTACGGAATGCGGGCAGGTATTCTTCCATGTGACAGACAGGCCGTTAGGGCATGACTGGGTGGAGAAGCGGGTAGAGCCGACGTGTACCGAGAGCGGCTATTCCCTCATGGAATGCTCCCGCTGCCATGAAAAGAAAGACTGGACAGAGCTTCCGGCCTTGGGGCATGATTATTCCGGCGAATGGGTCGTTGAGAAAGAAGCCACCTGCACCGAGCCTGGTCAGAGTTCCATTGGATGCTCCCGCTGCGGCCAGCGGAAGACGGACGCAACTCCGGCGGAAGGCGGCCACAAGTATGAGGTGGAGCGGGTGATCGTAGAGCCTACGGACGATACGCCGGGCATTGCGGCCGTGAAGTGCAAGATATGCGGCGCCGTGGACGAATGGTATGAGATCCCGGCAAAAGGACGCCAATGGGAAGAAGAAGGGCAGGAACAGGAGCGCGCAAAGGCGGCAGCTTTGATCGCAGGGGATTTCAAGTTGATCGGGAATACATTGGCAGGGGTTTCCGGCGCGTGGAAGCCATCCGTCTTCATCACCTGAGGCTGAATGGTTACGGACTGAATCCCGCGCCAGGGCCTGCAAACGAGCCTTGGCGCGGAGTGCAGAAAAAGCATAGAGAGAACGAAGAAAGAAAGGGACCCGCTGGAAACAGCGGGTCCTGATTTTTGGGCGGCAGGAGTTTGCCGTTCGGAACAGTTCGGCCTCCGGCTTTCTTGCCATAGAATCCACCCATTGGGCGGCAGGAGTTTGCCGTTCGGAACAGTTCGGCCTCCGGCTTTCCTGTCATAGAATCCACCCATTGGGCGGCAGGAGCGTATCGTTCGGAACAGTTCGGCCTCTGGCTTCCCGGTTACGGAATCCCCCATTCCGGATCGCATTCGGCGGAGCGGATCCGCGCCTGCTAACGCCCTATATTCACGTCCCATATTCTCATGGGTTTTGCGGCAAGCGCAAAGCCATGAGCCGAACGGTCACGACCGTTCCCATCTGCCGGACGCGCCGCAGGGCAGGATCAGCCCGCTTGCAAAGACAGGCAGGCCGAGTTCCTGCGCGTCCACAGAGCCGTGGAACTTCCGCAGCCCATAATTGAGCAGGTAGGAGAGGACGGCGGGCTGCAGTCCGGTCGTATAGGCGTTGACCAGGAAAAAAAGCGGATCGTCCGACAGCAGTTCGGCGCAGCGCAGGATCAGAGGATAAATGGAGGACTCGATCTTCCACATTTCCCCTTTTGGCCCCCGCCCGTAGGAGGGCGGATCCATGATGATGGCGTCATAGCGGCTGCCCCGGCGGATCTCACGCTCCACAAATTTTACGCAGTCGTCCACGAGCCAGCGGATCTTCGCGTCGGACAGCCCGGAAGACGCGGCGTTTTCCTTTGCCCAGGATACCATCCCTTTCGACGCGTCCACATGGGTGACGCTGGCTCCGGCCGCGGCCGCGGCCAAGGTCGCCCCTCCGGTATAGGCGAACAAGTTCAGGACTTTAACGGGACGCCCGGCGTTTTTGATCTTCTTGGCGAACCATTCCCAGTTGGCCGCCTGTTCCGGGAAAAGCCCGGTGTGCTTAAAGCGGAAGGGCTTCAAATGGAACGTGAAGGAGCCGTAACGGATGTCCCATTGCTGCGGCAGGCCGAAAAACTCCCATTCGCCGCCGCCGCGCGAACTGCGGTGGTAATGCCCGTTCCTCTGTTTCCAGCCCGGATGGGTCTTGGGCGTGTCCCAGATGACCTGGGGGTCCGGGCGGACCAGCAGGTAGCTTCCCCAGCGTTCCAGCTTTTCCCCCTGGGAACAGTCGATGATTTCGTAATCTTTCCATTGGTTTGCGATCCACATAAATGATATTCCTTTCGTTGTTGCAAAATAGCGCAAAGTTCCATATAATTATGACAAGCATTTTTATTGTACACGAAGTTTGGGCGATTGGAAAGGGAAAGGTGGAAAAATGTATAACGACATACCATTGGGGCCGGTGACGCTGCACGTATACGGCATCATGACGGCGATTGGCTATATAAGCGCGCTGTACATCAGCGAGAGGCGCGCAAAAAAGCGGGGGATGGACGCGGACGTTTTGTTCGGCATCTTCTGGTGCGCGCTTTTGGGCGGTTCGCTTGGGAGCAAGCTGCTCTACTATCTCACAAGCATCCCGGAGATCTTAAAAGATCCGTCCATTTTGTGGGATTTTCAGAATGGCTGGGTGGTGTACGGCGGGATCATCGGCGGCGTTTTGGCGAGCTGGGCCTACCTGCGCTATAAGAAGGCGGATTTTGTCCAATATCTGGATCTCGTGCTTCCGGCGGTGGCGTTCGCGCAGGGCTGCGGGCGGATCGGGTGCTTTTTCGCGGGGTGCTGTTATGGGCGCGAGACGGATTTTGCCTTGCATATCCGTTATTGGCAGTCGGATTTTGCCCCCAACGGCGTCGATTTGATCCCGACGCAGATCTATTCCAGCATCGGGGATTTCGCGATCGCCTTTTTGCTGATGGCGTATGCGGGGAAAGAGCCGGCAAAAGGGAAGGTGGCGGCCGGATACTGCATCTTGTACAGCGTCGGGCGGTTCGTGATCGAGATGTTCCGGGATGATTACCGGGGCGCGGTGGGCTTCCTCTCGACGTCGCAGCTCATCTCCATTCTCATATTGGCGCTTGGCGCCGCGATGTTCCTGCGGGCAGGGAAAGCGCGGGAGGCGTAGGACGGGGCAAGGAAACAGTTCAGCCGAGGACTTTGCACTTGCTGCAAAGTCCGTAAGAACGAGTAAATTTTGCCGAGTGGGAATCCGGCTCTTTGCCGAAGGCAAACTTGAAATGAGCCGGATTCCGTAACAGGGCAGCCGTAAGGCTGAACGGTTACGGGGCAGAAAGTTTTAGGGAAAGTTTTAGAAAAAAATGCTTGCATTTTCCAAAGAGTTGTTTTATACTAGTCTATGCTGTGGCATGATAGCGATGAAGCGTGAGGTTGCTGTCTGTAAATGGCAGGTTTTCCGTGGAGCGAATGTCAAGTTAAGAAACTGGCGACAAGTCACTGTATCACAATCAGAATGTCTGCGAAAAAGGCAGGGACAGTGTGGGGAATATATGACACACACGGGGAAGTGTACAGTCACCGCTTGTCGTACTGAGCAAAGTGCGAAAAGGAGGCGGCTTTTTTTATGGCAAGTCAAGTAATGAGGATCACACTGAAAGCATATGACCACCAACTGGTGGACGCATCTGCGAAAAAAATCATTGAAACTGTTAAGAAAAATGGGGCGCAGGTGAGCGGGCCGGTCCCGCTTCCGACGAAAAGGGAAGTCATCACCATTTTGAGGGCAGTTCACAAGTATAAGGATTCCAGGGAACAGTTCGAGCAGAAGACCCACAAACGGCTTATTGATATCATCATGCCGACCCAGAAGACGGTGGACGCGCTGTCAAGGCTGGAGATGCCTGCCGGGGTATATATCGATATCAAAATGAAAAATAAGTAATTGACTGTTCTAGGATGAGCGGGTCCGCTGCCCGCATGACGGGCATGAAACGTTCCGCTGTAGAGAAAACAGGAGGTAAGAGATGAAAAAAGGGATTTTAGCAACAAAGATCGGGATGACGCAGATCTTCAGTGAAGACGGCACGCTGGTGCCGGTAACGGTATTGCAGGCAGGCCCGTGTTACGTGACCCAGATCAAGACGCTGGAGAACGACGGGTACAGCGCGGTGCAGGTCGGCTTCGTTGACAAGAAGGAGAAGATCGTCAACAGGGACGCGAACGGCAAGAAGGAGATCCGCCATCGTCATGGCGTGACGAAGCCGGAAAAAGGGCATTTTGACAAGGCCGGAGTAACGAGCAAGCGGTATGTAAGGGAATTTAAGTTCGAGAACGCGGCTGATTATAAGCTGGCGGACGAGATCAAGGCGGATATTTTCGCGGCGGGCGACAAGGTAGACGCGACCGCGATCTCAAAAGGCAAGGGATTCCAGGGCGCGATCAAGCGGCACGGCCAGCACAGGGGGCCGATGACGCACGGCTCGAAATTCCATCGCCATCAAGGTTCCAATGGCGCATGCTCCAGCCCGAGCAGGGTATTTAAGGGCAAGAAGATGCCGGGACGCATGGGCGGCGTGAGAGTAACGGTTCAGAACCTTGAGGTTGTCAGGGTAGACGCTGAAAACAACTTGCTTTTGATCAAAGGCTCAGTGCCGGGACCGAAGAAGTCTTTGGTAACGGTAAAAGAGACGGTGAAAGCATAGCGGTCGGGCCACGAAAGGAGGAACTTAACAATGGCGAATGTAGCTGTTTATAATATGGAAGGCAAAGAAGTTGGGAGCCTTGAGCTGAATGACGCGGTGTTTGGCGTCAAGATCAACGAGCATCTGGTGCATATGGCGGTTGTGCAGCGGCTCGCGAACAGGCGTCAGGGGACGCAGAAGGCGAAGACGCGTTCCGAGGTGCGCGGCGGCGGGCGCAAGCCGTGGAGGCAGAAAGGGACGGGCCACGCGAGGCAGGGTTCGATCCGCGCTCCGCAGTGGAAAGGCGGCGGCGTCGTATTTGCTCCGGTTCCAAGGGATTATTCCTTTAAGCTGAACCGGAAGGAGAAGCGCGCGGCGCTGAAGTCCGCTTTGACTTCCCGGGTGAACGACAACAAGTTCATCGTGCTGGACGAGTTGAAGATGGATGAGATCAAGACGAAGAATTTCAAGAAGATATTGGATAACTTAAAGGTGAGCAAGGCTCTTGTCATCCTGGACAACGACGACCAGAACGTCATCCTGTCCGCGCGGAACATTCCGAAGGTGAAGACGGCGGCGTGCTACTTCATCACAGAGGAGAAGACAGACAAGAAGACGGGCGAGACGACGGAGGAACGGAGGCTGTTCACCACGCTTAACGTATATGATATCATGAAATACGATACCGTGATCGCGACGAAGGCGGTCGTGGGCAATATTGAGGAGGTGTATGCATAATGGCAAACGTACAATATTATGATGTGATCCTCAAGCCAGTGATCACGGAAAAGAGCATGAACCTCATGAGCGAGAAGAGGTACACGTTCCTGGTTCATCCGGAAGCGAACAAGACGATGATCAAGCAGGCGGTCGAGAAGATGTTTGAAGGGACGAAGGTAAAGAAAGTCAACACCATGAACATCCCGGGCAAGAAGAAAAGAAGAGGCATGTCGGTAGGCCGGACGGCAAAGACGAAGAAAGCGATCGTCCAGTTGACGGAGGACAGCAAGGATATTGAGATTTTCGCAGGCCTTTGACAGCAATCCCAAACAGATGAAAGGAGAACATTATGGGAATCAAGACATATAAGCCATATACACCCTCCAGAAGAAATATGACCGGATCTGATTTTTCGGAGATCACAAAGAAAGAGCCGGAGAAGGCGCTTTTGACTTCCCTGAAAAAGCATTCCGGGCGTAACAACCAGGGTAAGATCACAGTAAGGCACCGCGGCGGCGGTTCCAGAAGGAAATATAGGATCATTGATTTTAAGAGGAACAAGAAAGACGGCGTGCAGGCTACGGTCAAGGGGATCGAGTACGATCCGAACCGGACGGCGAACATCGCGCTGATCTGCTATGAGGACGGCGAAAAGTCCTATATCATCGCCCCGCAGGGCCTGACCGACGGCATGAAGGTCATGAGCGGCCCGCAGGCCGAGGTAAGGGTCGGGAACTGCCTCCCGCTCGAAAACATCCCGGTCGGCACGCAGGTCCACAATGTGGAGCTGTACCCGGGCAAGGGCGGCCAGCTCGTGCGTTCCGCAGGCAACAGCGCGCAGTTGATGGCGAAGGAAGGCAAGTACGCGACGTTGAGGCTGCCTTCCGGCGAGATGAGGATGATCCCGCTGGTATGCCGCGCCACGATCGGCGTGGTAGGCAACGCGGACCATAACCTGATCAAGATTGGCAAGGCCGGGCGCAAGCGCCATATGGGCATCCGCCCGACAGTCCGCGGTTCCGTCATGAACCCGAACGACCATCCGCACGGCGGCGGCGAGGGCAAGACCGGGATCGGGCGTCCAGGTCCGTCCACTCCTTGGGGCAAGCCTGCGCTTGGGCTTAAGACCAGGAAGAAGAACAAGGCATCCAATAAGCTTATCGTAAGAAGAAGAGACGGTAAGGTCTTGAAATAATAAGGAGGTTAAATTATGGGACGCTCATTGAAAAAAGGGCCATTTGCAGATGAAAGCCTGCTGAAGAAGGTAGACGCGATGAATGCGTCGGGAGAAAAAAGCGTGATTAAGACATGGTCCCGCCGTTCTACGATCTTCCCGCAGTTTGTAGGGCATACGTTCGCCGTTCATGACGGAAGAAAGCACGTTCCGGTATATGTGACGGAAGACATGGTCGGGCATAAGCTTGGCGAGTTCGTGGCGACGAGGACATACCGCGGCCATGGGAAAGACGAGAAGAAATCCAAGGTTCGTTAAGAGTGAAACACACCGGGGCGTACCCGGATGCCCTCTGGAACGGGGCTGAATAGGGAAAGGAGGTTCCACCATGGCAAAGGGACATAGAAGCCAGATAAAGAGAGAGAGAAATGCAAAGAAAGACATGAGGCCTTCGGCAAAGTTATCGTATGCCAGGGTGTCGGTTACAAAGGCTTGCTTCGTGCTGGACGCGATCCGCGGGAAAGATGTCAAGACCGCGCTTGCGATCTTGGCATACAGCCCGAGATACGCGTCAAGCCTGATAGAGAAATTACTGAAATCTGCGATCGCGAATGCAGAGAACAACAACGGGATGGACGCAGACAACCTTTATATTGCGGAATGTTATGCGAACAAAGGGCCAACAATGAAAAGAATCAGACCGAGGGCACAGGGAAGGGCTTATAGGATCGAGAAGAAAATGAGCCACATCACAATTGTGCTGGATGAAAGATAGGAGGGCGAACATGGGACAGAAAGTGAATCCTCATGGTTTAAGGGTCGGCATTATTAAGGATTGGGATTCCAAATGGTATGCAGAAGGAGATTTTGCGGATTTCTTAATCGAAGATTATAATATCAGGAAATTCTTAAAGAACAAGCTGTATTCGGCAGGCGTTTCCAAGATCGAGATCGAGCGGGCTTCCGACCGCGTGAAAGTGATCCTTTACACGGCGAAGCCGGGCGTCGTGATCGGCAAGGGCGGCTCTGAGATCGAGAAAGTGAAGGCGGAGCTTCAGAAGTATACGGACAAGAAATTGGTCGTTGACATCAAGGAAGTGAAGAAGCCGGACAAAGACGCCCAGTTGGTAGCGGAGAACATCGCGCTGCAGTTAGAGAACCGCGTGTCCTTCCGCCGCGCAATGAAGTCCTGCATGGGCAGGAGCATGAAGGCCGGGGCGTTGGGGATCAAGAGCTCTGTTTCCGGGCGGCTTGGCGGGGCTGATATGGCACGCACCGAGTTTTACAGCGAAGGCACCATCCCGCTCCAGACCCTGCGGGCGGATATTGATTATGGATTCGCGGAGGCGGACACCACATACGGAAAGATCGGTGTCAAGGTATGGATCTACAATGGCGAGATACTTCCCCAAAAGGACAAAAAGGAAGGGAGCGATAGATAATGTTAATGCCAAAAAGAGTAAAGCACCGGAAGCAGTTCCGCGGTTCCATGAAAGGAAAGGCGCTGAGAGGAAATAAGATCACATATGGAGAATACGGGATCGTTGCCACGGAGCCGTGCTGGATCAAATCCAACCAGATCGAGGCGGCCCGTATCGCGATGACGCGTTACGTGAAGCGTGGCGGCAAGATCTGGATCAAGATCTTCCCGGACAAACCTGTAACTGCAAAACCGGCAGAGACCCGTATGGGTTCCGGAAAAGGAACGCTGGAGTACTGGGTGGCGGTAGTGAAGCCGGGACGCGTGTTGTTTGAGATTTCCGGCGTGCCGGAGGAAATAGCCCGTGAAGCGCTGCGTCTTGCAACGCATAAATTACCCTGTAAATGCAAAGTAGTTTCACGTGCAGACTTAGAAGGCGGTGAATCAAATGAAAGCAACTAATTATCTGAAAGAATTAAGGGAAGAATCCGTAGCAGGATTGCAGGAACAGTTAGTGGCTGCAAAGAAAGAACTCTTTAATTTAAGATTCCAGAATGCAACGAACCAGTTGGATAATACCGCAAGGATCAAGGAAGTCCGCAAGAACATCGCGAGGATCCAGACGATTATCACTGAGAAAGCAAAAGAAGCTTAAGGAAAGGAGAAAGATCGTGGAAGGCAAGGAAAGAAATCTTAGAAAGACGCGCGTTGGCGTTGTCGTAAGCGACAAGATGCAGAAGACCATCGTCGTTGCCGTAAGGGACAACGTGCGGCATCCGCTTTATAATAAAATCGTGAAGAAAACTTATAAACTGAAGGCTCATGACGAGAACAACGAATGCAAGATTGGCGACACAGTCAAGGTGATGGAGACAAGGCCATTGTCAAAGGATAAGAGATGGCGGCTTGTGGAAATCATTGAGAGAGCGAAATAAAAGGAGGCTGTCAGCATGATTCAACAGGAAAGCAGACTGAAAGTGGCCGACAACACAGGTGCGAAGGAGATCCTCTGCATCCGCGTTACGGGCGGCTCTACCAGAAGGTATGGAAATATAGGGGACATCATCACAGCTACGGTCAAAGATGCAACGCCAGGCGGCGTTGTTAAAAAGGGAGACATCGTAAAGGCCGTGATCGTCCGCACAAAGAAAGGCGCGCGCCGCAAAGACGGCTCTTATATCAAATTTGATGAGAACGCGGCCGTTATCATTAAAGAGGATAAGACACCAAGGGGAACCCGTATCTTTGGGCCGGTTGCCAGGGAGCTTCGTGAGAAGCAGTTCATGAAGATCGTATCCTTAGCTCCGGAAGTATTATAGGAGGTCGAAGATGGCTACACTGAAAATAAAAAAAGGCGACATGGTAAAAGTGATCGCCGGAAAAGATAAAGACAAAGAAGGCAAGGTCATTGCCGTGAACAGGCAGAAAAACACCTTGCTGGTGGAAGGCATCAACATGATCACGAAGCATGTGAAGCCGAGCGTGGCAAATCAGCAGGGCGGCATCGTCCATCAGGAAGGACCGATCCACATTTCCAACGTAATGTATCTCCATAAGGGCAAGCCGACCAGGATCGGCTTCAAGATGGATGGGGATAAGAAAGTCCGTTTTGCCAAATCCACTGGCGAAGTGATCGATTAATTCAGGAGAGGAGGGCCATTTGAGTTGAGCAGCAGATTAAAAGAAACATATCGGAACGAGATCGTAGATGCCCTGATGAAGAAATTTGGATATAAAAACATCATGCAGGTACCGAAGATTGAGAAAATAGTGATCAACATGGGGATTGGGGAAGCGAAGGAGAACGTGAAGATCCTCGACGCCGCTGCCAGTGACTTGGCGACGATCACCGGACAGAAGCCTGTGATCACCAAGGCGAAGCGTTCCATCGCGAATTTCAAGATCCGCGAGGGGATGCCGATCGGATGCAAGGTGACGCTGCGCGGCGATAAGATGTATGAGTTTATCGACCGGCTGATCAACCTCGCGCTGCCCCGCGTGCGCGACTTCCGGGGCGTGAACCCGAACGCGTTCGACGGAAGGGGGAACTACGCGCTGGGCATTAAGGAGCAGTTGATCTTCCCGGAGATCGAATACGATAAGATCGACAAGATACGGGGGATGGACATCATTTTCGTGACTACGGCGAAGACAGACGAGGAAGCCCGTGAATTGCTGGCACAGTTCAATATGCCATTTGCAAAACAGTAAGGAGGGAATTTCAATGGCAAAAAAATCAATGAAAGTAAAACAGCAGCGCAAGCAGAAATTCTCTACCCGGGAATACAACCGCTGCAAGATTTGTGGGCGCCCACATGCATATTTAAGAAAATACGGAATTTGCAGGATCTGCTTCCGTGAATTGGCATATAAAGGACAGATTCCGGGAGTGAAGAAGGCAAGCTGGTAATCTTGGCGCAGCCAGGCTCTCATGAGAAAAAACAGGAGGAAAATATATCATGACAATGAGTGATCCAATCGCAGATATGCTTACAAGAATCCGTAACGCAAATACTGCTAAACATGATACGGTAGACATTCCATCTTCCAAGATGAAAGTGGCAATCGCAGACATTCTTGTAAATGAAGGATACATCGTGAAGTATGATATCGTGGAAGATGGCAGTTTCAACACGATCCGTATAACCTTAAAATATGGGAAAGACAAGAATGAGAAAATCATCACCGGGCTGAAGAGGATCTCAAAGCCGGGCCTGCGCATTTACGTAGGGAAAGATGAAGTCCCGAAGGTGCTTGGCGGGCTGGGGATCGCGATCCTTTCCACCAACCAGGGCGTTGTGACAGACAAAGAGGCAAGGAAGCTGGCAGTAGGCGGCGAGGTGCTGGCGTACGTTTGGTAAGCCGGGAGCGTCTCGCGGGGCTGCCGCAGGCATGGACCGGGATCGGAAGCGGTCCGTCCTGGCGGGCAGGGCTGCCTGATTAAGATAGAGTTAGAAAGATTAGGAGGTACGGGCATGTCACGTATAGGAAGAATGCCAATCGCAGTGCCAGCCGGGGTGACGGTGGACATTGCAGAAAATAATCATGTGACTGTAAAAGGTCCAAAAGGGACTCTGGAGAGGACCCTTCCAACAGAGATGGAGATTAAATTAGAAGATTCCCATGTAACGGTAGCGCGTCCGAACGACTTGAAGAAGATGAAGTCCCTGCACGGGCTGACCAGGACGCTGATCAACAATATGGTCATTGGCGTGACGCAGGGCTATCAGAAAGAGCTGGAAGTGAACGGCGTAGGTTACAGGGCGTCCAAGTCCGGGAAGACCCTGACGCTGAACCTCGGATATTCCCATCCGGTCGTCATGACAGACCCGGAAGGGCTGGAATCCAAGGTAGACGGGAACAAGATCATCATTACGGGCATCGACAAGGAAAAGGTTGGCCAGTACGCGGCGGAGATCAGGGACAAGAGGAGGCCGGAACCGTACAAGGGCAAGGGCATCAAGTATGTTGACGAAGTGATCCGTCGCAAAGTCGGCAAGGCTGGCAAGAAATAATGGAAGGAGGAACAGGAAATGATCAATAAGAAATCAAGAGCAGAAGTTCGGGAAAAAAAGCATAAAAGAATCCGCAATCGTTTCTCCGGCACGCCGGAACGGCCGCGTTTGGCTGTTTTCCGGAGCAATAAGCATATGTATGCGCAGATCATAGACGATACGGTTGGGCATACCCTTGTGTCCGCATCCACGCTTCAGAAGGAAGTGGGCGCGGAGCTGGAGAAGACCAATAACGTAGAGGCGGCGGCGCATCTTGGGACAGTGATCGCAAAGAGGGCATTGGAAAAAGGGATCAAGACTGTTGTCTTCGACAGGGGCGGCTATATCTATCACGGGAAAGTCCAGGCTTTGGCTGATGCGGCGAGGGAAGCCGGATTAGAGTTTTAATAGGAGGAGACAAACACATGAAACGTACAATTGTTGATGCGAGTCAAATGGAATTAACAGAAAAAGTGGTATCCATTAAGCGTGTAACAAAGGTTGTGAAGGGCGGACGTAACATGCGTTTTACAGCGTTGGTGGTTGTCGGGGACGGCAACGGCCATGTCGGGGCAGGCTTAGGGAAAGCGACGGAGATCCCGGAAGCGATCCGCAAAGGGAAGGAAGACGCGGCGAAGCATCTGATCACTGTGAAATTAGACCCGAATAACAGCATCACGCACGACATCATCGGGAAACATACAGGGGCGTCCGTGCTGTTGAAGAAGGCCCCGGAAGGAACCGGCGTGATCGCGGGCGGCCCCGCGCGAAGCGTGTGCGAGATGGCGGGGATCAAGAATATCCGTACCAAGTCGCTGGGTTCCAACAACAAGCAGAACGTAGTCCTTGCTACGATCTCCGCTTTGAGTCAGTTGAAATCTCCGGAAGAGGTAGCAAAACTCCGTGGGAAATCCGTGGAAGAGATACTCGGTTAAGGAGGAAAAGGGAAATGGCAGGAAAATTGAAAATTACACTGGTAAAATCTACGATCGGCGCAGTTCCCAAAAACCGCAAGACGGCAGAGGCATTGGGCTTGCGGAAACTGAACCATTCCGTCGAGATGCCGGATAACCCGGCGGTCCGCGGCATGATCCAGAGGGTCCGTCACTTGGTGAAAGTAGAAGAAATCTAAGAGAAAGCAAGGAGGTGTCAGGATGGACTTATCAAATTTACGTCCGGCGGCAGGTTCAACACATAGCAAATTCAGGAGAGGGCGCGGGCATGGCTCGGGAAACGGCAAGACGGCAGGCAAGGGGCATAAAGGCCAGAAGGCCCGTTCCGGAGCGCCGAGGCCAGGTTTTGAAGGCGGCCAGATGCCGTTATACAGGAGGATTCCGAAACGCGGCTTCACGAACAGGAATTCCAAGGATATCGTGTCCATTAACGTGAGCGCGCTGGAAGCGTTTGACGACGGCGCGGTTGTTACGATTGAAGATCTGTTGGCAAAGAGGATCATTAAGAACCCAAGGGACGGTGTGAAAGTTCTTGGGAAGGGCGACTTGACCAAGAAGCTCACCGTACAGGTAAATGCCTTTAGCGCAGGGGCGAAGGAAAAGATCGAGGCTCTTGGCGGAAAAGCAGAGGTGATCTAATGCTTGAGACATTCCGTAACGCATTTAAGATTAAAGACATCAGAAGACGTATATTTTATACTTTGTTCATGTTAGTCGTTATCAGGATAGGCTCACAGTTGCCTCTCCCGGGCGTCAATGCGGAGCTGATCACGAATTGGTTTGCGAACCAGGACACCGATGCATTGAACTTCTTCGATGCGATTACCGGTGGTTCTTTTGAGCAGATGTCGGTGTTTGCGCTGAATATCACGCCGTACATCACATCTTCCATTATTATGCAGCTCCTTACGATCGCGATCCCGAAGCTGGAGGAAATGCAGAAGGACGGGGAAGATGGCAGGAAGAAGATCGTGGAGATCACGCGGTATGTAACCGTCGCGCTTGCGCTGCTTCAGTCCGTCGCTATGGCGATCGGATTTGGCAGGAGCGGGTATCTGGAATCTTATGACGCGCTCCATGTGATCATGATGGTGGCAGGCCTGACCGCAGGTTCCGCAGTCCTGATGTGGATTGGCGAGCGGATTACGGAAAAGGGCGTTGGGAACGGCATTTCCATCGTGCTTACGATCAACATCATATCCCGGATCCCGGAAGATATGATGACTCTTTATACGAAGTTTATTGAAGATGCGTCCAATGTCGGGAACGCGATCATCGCGGCGGTCGTTATCCTTGCGGTGATCCTGGTGACGGTCGTGTTCGTCATCATCCTCCAGGACGGAGAGCGCAAGATCCCGGTGCAGTACAGCAAGAAGATCCAGGGACGCAGGCAGGTAGGCGGGCAGTCTACGCATATCCCGTTAAAGGTAAATACGGCGGGCGTCATCCCCGTCATCTTCGCGCAGTCGATCATGCAGTTCCCGGTCGTTATCGCCTCCATCCTTGGAAAAGGCAATGGGACGGGGATCGGAAGCCAGATCCTGCGGGGGCTGTCCCAGTCCAACTGGTGCGACCCGAACCAGCCGATCTACAGCATAGGCTTGTTGGTATATATCGTATTGATCATCGCATTCGCATATTTCTATACGTCCATTACCTTCAATCCGCTGGAGATCGCGAACAACATGAAACGCCAGGGTGGTTTCATCCCGGGCATCCGTCCAGGGAAGCCGACCAGCGACTACCTGACGAAGATCCTGAAGTACATCATCTTCATCGGGGCGGCGGGGCTTACCATCGTGGCTGTCATCCCCATTTTCTTCAATGGGGTGTTTAATGCGGACGTGTCCTTCGGCGGGACATCCATCATCATCATCGTGGGTGTTATCATTGAGACATTGAAGCAGATCGAATCCCAGATGCTGGTACGTTACTATAAGGGATTCTTAAATGACTGATCATATGGCTGCGGCAGGTTCCCGCCAACGGCGGGACGGCAGTCAAAGATGGCAACAGTTTAGCCCGGGACTTTGCGCTCGCTGCGCTGAACTGTTACCGAAGATGAGTGCCTGGGAGGTGCCGCAGGGCATCTCCCAGACTTTTATCCGATGGGAAAAGCCTCTCAGCGGATCAACGCTCCGCGAAAGCGCCGCGTGCCAGCGGCGCGCGTTTGGCGCCGGCTGAAACGGAGCATAGAGCGCAAAGACTCGCAAGCGAGCCTTGCGGGCGGGCGGCGGAAGGCCCGCCATTTACGGTATATCGTAGGAACGGTTCTCAAGGGAAGGAAGGATTGATTCGATATGAAGATTATTATGTTAGGCGCCCCGGGGGCAGGAAAAGGGACGCAGGCGAAGCAGATTGCAGATAAATACGGGATTCCGCACATTTCCACGGGGGACATTTTCCGTGCTAACTTAAAAGCGGGGACGGAGCTTGGGAAGAAAGCGAAAGAATATATGGATCAGGGGCTTTTGGTGCCGGATGAGCTGACATGCGACCTGGTGATGGACCGCATCGGGCAGGACGACTGCAAGAACGGGTTCGTGCTGGACGGATTTCCGCGGACGATCCCGCAGGCGGAAGCGTTGGACGCGGCTTTGGAAAAGATCCACGAAAAAATGGATCATGCCATCAATGTCGACGTCCCGGACGCGAATATCGTGGATCGGATGTCCGGCAGGCGCGCGTGCCTGAATTGCGGGGCGACTTATCATGTGGTTTCCATCCCGACCAAAAAGGAAGGCATTTGCGACCGCTGCGGAAGCCCGGTCGTGCTGCGCGACGACGACAAGCCGGAGACGGTGAAGAAGCGTCTGGATGTGTACCATGCGCAGACGCAGCCGTTGATCGAATATTATGAAAAACAAAATATATTAAAGAGCGTAGATGGAACCAAGCCGATGGAAGACGTATTTGGCGCCATTGTGGAAATCTTGGGAGCGTAGGATATGTCAGTGACGATAAAATCTGCAAGGGAAATCGAATTGATGAGGGCTGCTGGGAAAATCCTTGCAAAAGTCCATGAAAATCTGGCGAAAGAATTAAAGGAAGGAATGACGACCTTAGAGATCGACCGCTTGGGCGAAGAGATAATACGGAGTTACGGATGCACGCCGTCTTTTAAGAACTACAACGGCTATCCGGCGTCCGTATGCGTGTCTGTCAACGACGAGGTGGTGCATGGGATACCGAGCAAGAAACGCCGCATCCGGGAGGGCGACGTCGTGAGCTTTGATATCGGCGTGAATTATAAGGGCTACCACTCGGACGCGGCCAGGACGCACGGCGTAGGGGAGATTTCCGAAGAGGCGAGGCTTTTGATCGAGCGTACGCGCCAGAGTTTTTTTGAAGGCATAAAATATGCGAGAGAGGGAAACCATCTGCATGATATCTCAAACGCGATCGCCGCGTACGCGGAGAGCTTCGGCTACGGCGTGGTGCGCGACTTAGTCGGCCACGGCATCGGGACGCGCCTGCACGAAGATCCGCAGATACCGAATTACGCCCAGAAAAGCAGGGGGTTACGTTTGCGGCCTGGCATGACGCTGGCGATAGAACCGATGATCAACCTCGGGCGTTTTGAGGTGGAATGGAAAAGCGACAATTGGACGGTCGTGACGCAGGACGGCTCCATATCCGCCCACTATGAGAATACGGTCTTGATCACATCCGGCGAGCCGGAGATCCTGACGCTGACAACGGCCGAGCTGCAATAAGGCGGGAGCGGAAGGAGAGGCGCGGATGGAGCAAAGGTTAGCGGTTTCCATGTCGGGACACGATAAAGGCGGCGTCTATGCGATCGTAAAGGAAGAAGCCGACGCAGTTTATCTGGCGGACGGGAAGAGAAGGACGCTGGAGAAGCCGAAGAAGAAAAATAAGAAACATGTTCAAGTGATCAAACAGCTTCCGGAAGAGGTCGCAGAAGTTTTTGCACAGGGGAATTTCCGGAATGAAGAAATAAAAAGGGCCATTAAACTTTATCAGGGCGGTGGGCTTCCCACAGGCTGATAACGGGGGCGGCATGGATATCAGGAGGAAAGAGAATGTCGAAAGCAGATGTAATTGAAGTAGAAGGGACCGTGGTTGAGAAGTTGCCGAACGCGATGTTCCAGGTGGAATTGGAGAACGGGCATCAGATCTTGGCGCATATCAGCGGGAAGCTAAGGATGAATTTTATCCGGATCCTGCCGGGTGATAAAGTGACGGTTGAAATGTCCCCCTACGACCTGACAAAGGGCAGGATCATATGGAGAGATAAATGACGGGAGCAGATCCGGCGGGCAGTGTTTTGGGCAGACGCCTGGCTGGCGGCTAAGCGGGCGGGCTTGCCCAATGTCGGCCTGGCGGCGCTGCGCCGGCATACTGCGCGCCGGGAAAAGAGGGGTATAAAAAATCCAGGTTTTTTGGAATTTTTTATACCCCTTTTTGCTATGGGAGAAAGGAAGGTGCAAATATTGTTACTATATCTTCTGTTCTTATCGACAGATAAGGAAAAAGAGTTTTTTCAAGAAATATATCAGCAATACAAAGATGAAATGTTTGGGATAGCGCAGGGAATCTTGAAAAATAACGAGGATGCGGAAGACGTTGTGCAGGAAACGTTTTTGACGCTGATCGACAATTTGGACAAGATCATGGACGAGGAGCCGCATAAAGTCCGCAATTACATCATCACGATCACGAAACATAAATCGTACAATCTGTTTAACCGGAGGAGGATGCGGGCGGAGCGCGAGGAAGAGGAGTGGCTGCAAAGGCCCGTATTCGAGAAAAGCCCGGAGATCCTTGCGGAAGAGGCGGAACTGGAGCAGGTGATGGTAGAACTGCTAAGGCGGATGAAGGAGCCTTACCGCGAGGTCTTAAAGCTGCAGTATTACCATGAGATGAGCGTAGCGGAGATCGCGGAGCTTTTGGACAAGACGCCGGATAACATCCGCCATGTCTCCATGCGGGCGAAAAAGAAGCTGCTGTCCATCGTGAAGGAAGCCGGGATTGAGTGCGATTAGGGGTTTGGGGGCTTCGCGCCTGGCGCGGCGGCCATAAAAACATAAAAATAGGAAGATTTTGTAACAGTCCAGCCGTAAGGCTGGACTGTTGTTTCGTCAGAGTTCACGGGTTGACCAGCGAACTGTAACGGCTGTTATTTCTTCCCGGGGATCCAGGAACTCTTGCAAGAAATAATTGTAATATCGGGAAATCTATGCTATACTTAAAGCTAGTGAAATGTCGGAAGCATAAAAAATAAGGCGCGGACTATTATTTTTTGTAGTAAAAATGCCGAAAAATCTATAAACGAAACGAACGATAATGCGAAAATCAGGCAGGGAGGGAATGGACTATGAAGAGAGATGCGGCCAGAAGGGCAATAGCTTGGCTCCTAAGTTTATGCATGGTTGCCGGATTGGTGGATCTGACGGGGTTTACGGCATATGCGGCGGACGTCGATGTCACGATCGATGAGGTAGAGATAAAAGACGGGAAGCAGATCGCCACGTATGACGCAGGAGCACCGATCATGCCGGAGCTTAAGGTAAGCGGCATAGATAATAAGACAGGCGGTCGAGTGGAGGTTACAGATCCCTTATGCTATGAAGTGAGATATACGCCCCAAAATCCAACAGAGGCGGGGCGCGTCATGTTGACTGTGACAGGAAGGAGAGAACTGGGATATACGGGCAGCGCGACGACGCTGTTCGTGATCGTTCCTAAGGACATCAGCGAGTGCAGCATTGCGGACATTACGGGAAAGGCAATGGTAAAAGGTGTAAATCCGAACCTTGTGGTCCAAGATAGCGATGTCGTCATAACGGATACGGACAGCAAGCATACGATCCCAATGAAGGGCTTGGTGAAAGGAACGGATTATACATATGAGGTAACAGTCGACGCATCCGCGGATGATGCGTCTGGAGACAATGGACAAGGAATTGGCACTCTTATTGTGCATGGGGTTGGGAATTATCAGGGGACGGTGACGAAGACGTTCCCAATCGAGATCCTTGAGCCACAGAATCTGACGTTCCATTTGGGAAGGACGTCTGTCCCGTATGTCGGAAAAGACATTCCGGTGACTGTGGATAATTATGTGACAGATGTGAAGTACAAGGAAACGCCGCTGCAGCCGGAGGAGTATGAGATCAAGTATGACGATAATGCTCGCGCAGGTACGGCAAAGGTCTGGATTGAAGGACTCGGGAGGTATACCCAATTAAAATCAGAAGAACAAGAGTTTTCTATCACAAAGCAGATTGACGACACGCATTATAAAGCGGCGGAGAGGATTACGGTAGACCCAATTTCCATTCCATATGCCGGAGCGGGCAAGAAGACGCGCCCGACAAGTGAGGATATTCATGTAAAGGATCCGGATTATGCGGACGACCCGGAAAAATGGGAACTGAAATACGGGGAAGATTATACGATCGTGGAAGGGTCTTTTGAGAATGACGATGCAGTGTCGGAAGGAAAAGACCAGGCGTCCTTTGTTATCCAGGCAAATGCCAATGATGGCAAGTACAAAGGCATACGCGTGGTTTATTATACGATCACAGCTCCGGTTCTGAGAGATGATATGGTTGAGCTGGACACATCGTCCTATAGGTATGACGGAGTGACAGATTGGGTTCAGAAGGCGCTGAAGGACGTAAAGGTAACAGGCGGCGAAGGCGCGGAATATCAGGAAGGCGTTGATTACGAGGTTTCTTATGAGGAAGGAACGGTAGGCGTAGACGCCGGGACATATTCCATCAAGGTGTCTCCGGTCGAGGGCGGGAAGCTCTTGGGCGGCACGGTGGAGAAGAAGTTTACGGTCGCTCCGCTGGATCTTTCGGACGGCAGCATCCATATTGAGCTGGCAGACCCGTCTGCGACGCATACTTATAACGGCCGCGCACAGACGGTAGAGGTAAAACTGGTGCATACGCTCCAGGGCGTCGGCGTGGCAGGACAGACGCGGGAGCTGCAGGCAGGCGTAGATTATGACGGCACGTTGAAATACCGCGACAACGAGGACGTTGGGACGGCGTACGTATGGGCGGAAGGAATGGGAAATTATACAGGCACGTCCCAGGAAATCTCGTTTGTCATTGATCAATATGAACTGACGGACGAGAACACTGTCCTTACGAATTTCCAGGACACGATGGAATATACCGGGAGAGTATTAGAACAGAAGTTCAGCATCCGATGCATTGACACGGAGACCTTGGACGGCATATCGGATTATGAAGTGGTATATGCGCCGATGGAGCCGAAGAATGTGACGGACAGCCCGGTGCAGGTGACGATCAACGGGAAGGGAAATTACAAAGGTTCCCTTCATCGGACGTTCACGATCACGCCGCGCGACATCAAGGCCGTCAGGATAGAGCCGATCGCGGCGATCGAGTATAACGGGACGACGCTGGAGCCGAAGCCGGAGATCCTTTACAGCAGCCTGGATAAGACGCCGCTGCATGAGAGTGATTACACGCTGACTTACATTGATAACATCAACGTCGGGACGGCGACAATCCAGATCGAAGGCACGGGGAATTACGTCGGGATGACAAGCACGACGTTTGAGATCCTGGCGCGCGACATTTCAAATGAAAGCCGCCTGTCCGTGGAGGCGGACGGGATGGACGCCGCAAGGTATCAGTTTGTTGGGAATGGATCTACGGCGGACGAGCGGTTCTACAAATTTGACAATACGGAGAAAAAGCCTGCGTTCGCAGTGCTGTTCGACGGGATCGTGCTTCAGGACGAAGCGACTGTGGTAGAAGGCGGGAAAGCTGCGGAATACCGCATCAACTGGGGATGCGATGATTACGTGAACGTTGGGGAAGTCTGGGCTGAGATTGAAGGCGTGGGGAATTACAGCGGGACGAAGCGCGTGACCTACACGATCAAGGGATTTTTGGACGACTACAATCAGAGCCCGGGTTATACGCGGATCGAAGTGGGAGACCCGGAGATTTACACGACGAAGCCGCTTACGCCGAAGAATGTGAAAGTCACGTTTAACGGGAAGGCTTTGGAAGAAGGTAAGGATTATCGGTTTGATACGGAAAGCGGGATTGACAATACGGATGTGACCCTTGGATATGGGAAGCGGGCTTCCGTTCAGATTGAGGGGATGGGTGATTATCGGAGCGACGCTTACGTGGAATTTGACATCCGCCCGCTGAACCTTTCGACGGACGATCTGGAAGAGAACCATTACAACGCCAAGGTGAAAGAAAGCTACGTATATTCCGGGTATCCGATCTTGGCTGCGGCGGATATCACGCATAATGGCGTGGCACTGACGTCCCCGGAAAACTATACATTAAGCTATTATCGCGTAGCGCAGGCAGAGGGCGGGGAAGAGCTTGTCGAGGAGCCGTCTCCGACCGACGTCGGGAAGTACAGCATCCAGATCAGCGGGGCTGCGCCTAATTATGAAGGCTTCTGCAGCGCCGGATACGAGATCACGCCGTATCAGATTGATGAGCAGCATAAGGATGGCAGCAAGGTTGAGATCTTGAACGTGGAAGACGTAGTCTGGGATGAGCTTGCAGCCCAGGCGGAAGGCGCGGACGCAAGCGCGGCTCTTGAGCAAAACGCGGCGGGGGCATGGGCGGTCGTTCAGAAAAAGCTCCAGGTGCAGTATACTCCTTATAATGAAATGACCGGGGAATTGGGCGAGCCAAGGATGCTGACGCCGGATGAGTATGAAGTATCTTATGAGAATAACACGACGCTTGGGCAGGCGAGCGTGACCATTACCGGGAAAGGGAATTTTGCGGGATCGGTTTCCGAGACGTTCCGCATTTATGGCGATCTGAGCAATGCCGACGTCAAGGTGGGAGATTGCATTTATACGCCGACAAAAGGTGGAAAAAGTGTGAGCGAACCTGCGGTCACGGTGACATATACCCTGCGGCATCAGGGCGAGACGATTGAGACGCGTATCCTTGAGGCAACCGATTACCAGCTTATATATGAAAACAACGAGAACGCTAATGCGGATAAAGAGGGTAGCCTTCTTCCGGGAAGGTCGGTTGCAAGGGTAACGGTTCAGGCATTGACAGGCAAAGATGGCGTGCCTTCCGGGGATTTTGTGAATAGTAAGGAAGCGTCGTTCCTGATCCGCCAGCGCGATATCACGAATGCTATTGATGGGATAACGGAGGTGAAGGATCCGCTTTTGGATGTTCAGGGGCTGATAGCGGAAGGGTATGAATATACCGGGGCTGAGATCATCCCGGATCTGACGGTGTCCTGCAATGGCGTCGCGCTTGCGAAGACCGTGCAGAAGGCGGGGGAAGCCTTGCCGGAGTCGGGGTATGACTATGTGGTTTCGGCGACGAGCAATATAAATGTCTATGAGTACGCGGAGGACGACGTTGCAAAAGAACGCCGCTTAACGCCGACTGTCACCGTAACGGCGAAAAAGGATGCGGATGGCAATTACACGGGGAATTACTGCGGCGAATTTTCAATGAAGTTTCAGATCAATCCGCGGGTAATCGAGGAAGCGACCGTGGATAACCTGGTAAAGATCGCAGGCATAGAGAACGATGTGTACGATTATACCGGAAATGAGATCTGGTTCCCGAAGGACGCCGTGAACCCAAAGAAGGATGAGAACGCGATCGTCGTCGTATGGTGCAGGACGGCGGACGACAAGACGCTTCTGGTGGAGAACCAGGATTATACCATCACTTACAAGGACAATACGAAGATTGGACAGGCGAAGGTCATCATCAACGCAAAAGAGGGCGGCAACTATATCGGCAGCTATACGAAGACCTTTGGCATCATGGCGAGCATCGAGGAAGCGAATAAGGAAAAGCCGGTTTACATGACGCTGGATTACGATGTGAACGTTCCCTATGCGATGCAGGAAATTTACCCGGATCTGAAATTCAACGATATTTCCGGGATGCTGTGCGAAGAAACGGATGAACCGTATATCCTCGTTGGGTCGGAGAACATCCCGAAAGACGGGGAGCGTCAGGACTTTGTCATTGTGACAGAGGCGAACAAGGCGGAGTGTAAAGCGAAATATGGCTATGACGGCGAAGTCAGCCGGAACAATGTCAATGTGGCGAGCATGGACGCGGAGGACGTCGCGGCAAGGCCGTTTGTGGTAGTTTTGGGGATTGGTTATTACAAAGGCGTCGTAAAGCGTTATTACAACATCATACCGAAGGATCTTTCCGAGGATGAGGACGACATTACCGTGGATTTCGTCGACAAGGACAGCGAGACGGAAGATGGGGAGGCCGTGTATATATACAACGGCAAGGAAGTGGTTCCGGAGATCGTCGTGAAGAACCATGGCAACGCAATGGCCCCGAACCGGGATTATGTCGTTGAGTATGTCAATAACGACAGGATTTCCACAGACACAGAGAAGGCGGGCGTCGTGGTCAAGGCGCTGGACGGCAGCAATTATACTGGCAGCAAGACGTTCTGGTTCCGGATCGCAAGGAAGCAGCTTGACAGCAGCATGAAGGTCACGGTTAAGGGGACGGCAGTGTTCAACCGCCAGCCGCAGGAGCCGGAAGTGGAAGTCTCTTATAATAGGAAAGGCGAGATCATCACCTTAACGAAGGATGATTATGACGTAGAGTACAAGAACAACGTCAATGCGGCGAAAGCCGACAGCGGCGAGGATGCGCCGACAGCCATCATCACGGGGAAAGGCTCATATGAGGGGACGCTGTCCGTCAACTTCACGATCGAGCCTGCGGACATCGCGGGAGACGACCTGATCGCGGAAGGCGAAAGCCAGGTATATACCGGGAAGCCGCTGACGACGGTCTTTACGATGGCTGCCCAGGATGGGACGAAGTTAGAGGAAGGCAAGGATTTTGAAGTTGTGCCGGATTCCTGCCATGACAATACGGACGCAGGGAAAGGCGTTGCGTCCATCCGTGGGATGGGAAATTATGCCGGGACGCGGGAAGCGTCGTTCGACATCCTGCCTGCGAAGGGCGAGTTTAGGATCGCGCAGATCCCGGCGCAGACATACAATACCAAGCCGCTTACGCCGAAAGTGTCCGTATCTCTGGTCGTGCGGGACAGCCAGGATTCTGAGAAGGCGGATTCCAGCGCGGGCGACGGGAATCCGTCCGGGGAAGAGAAGACGATCCCGATGGAAGAAGGGGGCGACTATGAGGTGGAATATCGCAACAATGTGGACGCAGGGACGTCCGCAGTTGTGGAAGTGATCGGCACAGGCAATTTTGAAGGCAGCGCGGTAGCGACGTTCACGATCGAGCCGATGAGCATCGGGACGGACGGCGTGGCAGCCGCCGGCATGGAATTAGGGACGATCGAGGATCAGCTTTATACAGGCGCGGGCGTGACGCCGGACGTATCGCTTGCGTTCCGCAATGCGGCCGAGGAGATAGACAGCGTGCTTGCAAGGGGCAGGGATTACAAGATATCCTATAGCCAGAACGTGAGAGTCGGGACTGCGGAAGCGACGATCGAAGGCATTGGCAATTATGCCGGGAGCATCACGGCGTCGTTCCGGATTCTTGGGAACTTAGAGCTGGCGGAAGTGGAAGACATCCCGCGCCAGCAGTATACGGGCAGCGCGATCATGCCGAAGCCAGAAGTAAGTTTTGCCGGGGAGAAGCTGGAAGAAGGCGTGGATTACCTTTTGGAGTACCGAAACAACATCGAGCGCGGGATGGCGACGATCGTGATCGCAGCCATCACAGGGCCGGATAAATGGTACGGCGGAGAGAAGACGGTCAGCTTCGAGATCGCGCGGGAATTTTCCGATGCGGACAAGATCACGGTTCACGGAGTGGCTTCCGCGTATACGTATACCGGGGAGCCGATCCGCCCGGCAGTCGTCCTGAAGGACAATGACGAGTTGCTGAGCGTAGGCACGGATTATACCGTGCAGTATGGCGAAAATATCAATGCCGGGGACGGAAGCATCACGATCACGGGCAACGGCACTTACAGCGGGACGATGAAGGTATCCTTTAAGATCCTGCCGCAGTCGATCAGCCGTGCAACGACAACGAAGATTGCCGACCAGATCTACGACAAGAAAAAGAAGACGCCGTCCGTCCAAGTGAAGAATGGGAACACAGAGCTGCAGGAAGGCGTCGATTATACGGTACAGTACGACAAAAACGACGGCCCGGGCAAGGCGGAGCTGTATATCCTCGGGAAAGGGAATTATTCCGGGACGAAGATCGTAAGCTTCAATATTACGGTGCCGAAAGTGACCGGGGTGAAGGCCGCGAAATACAGCAGCAACAGCATGACGCTCTCCTGGAAGCGGAACAGCGTGGTAAGCGGCTATGAGATCTACAATTCCAACAACAGGCGCGCGGCACTGGTTGGGAAGAATACGGTGACAAAAGCATCCGTTGGGAACTTGAAGGCAGGAAAGGCTTATACCTTCCGCGTGAGGGCGTTCGTTATCAAGGATGGGGAATACCATTACAGCCCGTTTACGTCAGTGAAGGGGGCCACGTCCTTAAAGACGACGAAGATCACGAGCATCTCGTCCAAGAAAGCGAAGCGCGTGACGCTCAAGTGGAAAAAGGTAAGCGGGGCGACGACGTACTGGATCTACCGCAGCACGAGCAAAAAAGGGAAATACAAAAAGATCGGGATGTCGAAAAAAACGTCCTATACCGATAAGAAAGCATCCGGGGGCAAGAAGTATTTTTACAAGGTCTGCGTATGCAAGAAGATCGGCGGCAAGAATTATGTCAGCGGCTATTCATCCCCGAAATCGGTCAGGGCCAAGAAGAAATAGGCTGGGGGAAGAAAGGAAATGGATGCCATCATGAGACGAGTGTACTGCATTGGGAAATTCCAATTTGATTCCTATGACAAATACCGGGAAGCGCTGGACGATGTGGAAAAGATCCGGAGCATTTCCAAAAAAATGGACATCAATGAGCCAGGGGTGGCGCAGAAGCTCTATTCGCTGGTCCGGGAGGGCAAGATTGTTTTTAAGAGCGTGATCGGTGACGATTACCTGCTCTACCTAAGCGATATGGTGGCGGAAGATTACAAGGCGCTTTCTGGCGCCTCCTTCCCCGACAGCCTGATGCGACGGCTTCGGAAGCTGTCGTTTGGGCAGGTGTTCGGCGCGATCTGCATGGCGGGCGCGGTCGTCTGCTTCCTGGTGTTTTTGGGGAGCGAGTTCCATGACAGGCAAAAAGCCCGGGAGCTGGAAGAACTGAAGAACGAGCAGGAGATTTCCGTGGCGTCCGACTGGATCTCCGCGCGGCTGTTGGAATCCCTGCAGAAGGATAAGGAAGAAGAGCCTGTACGGGCGCAGACGGGGACGGTCGACAATGAGATCCATGCGGCTATGCTGCAGGAAGAAGAGGCCGGAGGCGGAGCTGCGGAGGAAGGCGGGCAGGAGCCGACGATTTTGCCGGAATACGAGGAACTCTACAGCCAGAATGCTGATTTTGCCGGATGGCTCACGATCGAGGGGACAGGGATTGATTATCCGGTCCTGCAGGCGGTGCCTGAGAGCAGCGATTTTTATCTGGATCATGATTTTTACGGCGCGGAGGATATCAACGGGTCGATCTTCCTGGATTCGCGGAACCGCATCGACGGGGAGGACGACAACCTGATCGTCTACGGGCATAACATGAAGAGCGGCCTGATGTTCGGAAATTTGAAGCTGTATCTGGACAAAGCGTTCTGGCAGGCGCATAAGACGATCACATTCAATACGATCTACGAGAAAGCGGAGTATGAGATCATCGCGGTATGCCTGTCGAAAGCGGGCGGGGAGGAAGAAGGCTTCCATTATTATGATTTCATCGAGGCGGGGAACAAGAAGGCTTTCCGCCGTTATATCAGGAATATCAAGGAACTGAATGTCATGGGCGGGGAGATAGACGCCTCGTATGGGGATCGATTGCTTACGCTGTCAACCTGCAACAATTATACGGAAGACGGCAGGCTGTTCCTGGTAGCGAAGAAATGCGCCCCGTAAGTTACAGCAAAATTTCAAGGAGGACGAGAGGATGAAGAAAATGTTTGGCAGATGCCTGGGCGTGGCTCTGACCCTGGCTATGGCGATCGTGCTTAGCCCGGCGGCTCAGGCGTTTGCGGAAGAAGATGTCAGCGGGTTCGTTATGGAGGGGACGACGATCACGCAGTACAACGGGCCGGGCGGGGATGTGGTGATCCCGGCGACGGCGACGGCGATCGCCGACGGCGCGTTTGCGGGGAATGGGAGCATTTCCAGCGTGACGATCCCGGCTAATGTCACAAGCATAGGGAGCAACTGCTTTTCCGGCTGCACCGGGCTGGCCGCCGCTGTGATCAGCGGGGCGGCGAGCATGGGAAGCGGCGTGTTTTACGGATGTTCCGCGCTGGGGTATGTGGAGCTTCCGGGCGGGCTTACGGCGATCCCGGCGGACACGTTCGCGGGCTGCAGCAGCCTGCCTTCGGTATCGATCCCCGGCTCGGTGGGCAGCATCGGCTCGCAGGCGTTCAACGGTTGCAGCAGCTTAGGCTCGATCGAGATCCCATCCAGCGTCACGGCGATCGAGAGCGGCGCGTTTAACAATTGCGTGAGCTTGGGTTCGGTTTCGTTCCCATCGTCCGTGACGTCCATGGGGAGCGGCGTGCTGGCGGGCTGCAGCAGCTTGGGCAGCGTGAGCTTTTCCAGCGGGATGTCCTCGATTCCGGAATTGACGCTCTACGGGTGCGGCAACCTCTCAAGCATCGATATTCCAGGTTCGGTAGGGAGCATTGGCGCGCAGGCGTTTGGAAATTGCTCCGGGCTTTCGAGCATTACGATCCCGGCTTCCGTTTCATCCATGGACTTGAGCGCGTTTGACGGGTGTAACAACCTGACGGAGATCAACGTGGAGAGTGGGAATGGGAGTTACGCGTCTTCGGACGGGGCGGTTTACAATTCTTCGCTTACCCAGCTTGTGTATTGCCCGATCGGGAAGTCTTCTCTGGCTCTGCCAGGCAGCATCACGACGATCGGGAGCGGCGCGTTCCGCGATTGCCCGTATGTCTATAACCTGGAGATCCCGGATTCCGTCACGACGATCGAGGCGGACGCCTTTACCGGAAGCGGGATCGGCGCGGTGAGGATTCCGGCAAGCGTGACGTCCATCGGCTCCCAGTCCTCCTGGACGCCGGACGTGATCTATGGATATACAGGTTCGGAGGCGGAGCGTTTTGCGGACGCGAACGGATATATTTTCGAGGCCATCGGCGGCGGGAGCGATCCGGGTACGGATGATCCGGAGGAAGAAGATCCGGGCGATGACGACCCGGGCGTCGATGATCCGGGAGA
>CANQTH010000025.1 GCA_947626795.1 uncultured Lachnospiraceae bacterium | reverse complement strand
CGTCCCTTCGCTTCCTTCGCTCCCGCCCGGCGTCCCTTCGCTTCCTTCGCTCCCGCCCGGCGTCCCTTCGCTTCCCTCGCTTCCGCCCGGCGTCCCTTCACTTCCTTCATTTCCGCCCGGCGTTCCTTCGCTTCCTTCATTTCCGCCCGGCGTTCCTTCGCTTCCTTCATTTCCGCCCGGCGTCCCTTCGCTTCCCTCGCTTCCGCCCGGCGTTCCTTCGTTTCCTTCATTTCCGCCCGGCGTCCCTTCCGCCTCTTCCTGCCGCTGCTGCCACACAGCGCCCGCAGGCGCGCCAAGTGTCTCCAAATGCAGGCTCCCAGCCAGGCAGGACGCCGCCAATAAAAAGATTCCGATCCGTTTCCTCATGTCTTTCCTCCTTGCCAATTTTGCTGTTTCCCCCTCACTATCTTACTTCTGAAATGTGATAAAAGTTGCAGCCCTATGTCTTTCGGTACATCCTCGTAAGCCTGCCCGCCTTATAGCCCGGCACGATCTTCTTCCAGGACTTCGCATGGATGGTCTTTAAATAACGCGACGTATACCGCAGTCCCCACGGCGTGTCCATATATTTAAACGTCCAGAACGCCTCTTTGCCTTTGATCCCCATCCGCAGCCCCTGCGCCACCTCGGTCGGATGGTCGCGGTAACTGCGGATGATAAACGCGTCCACCATCGGGTCGCAGGCCGCGACGTAATAGCTGTAGGCGATCGCCGCCGCCTGGTTCTTCTGCCCCCAGGTGGAAGAATAGCCCTGCTCGGACAAGATGATGCGCACGGACTTCCCGTATTTTTTGCGGATATAGCCCGTAAGCACTTTTAAGTTCCGCATCGTGACATACGGCGTATCCGCGCGGTTCGTCACGCCATACCCCTCCCAGACGTTCGTATACGTCAGCGGATAGGAGTACGCGTGGTACGCCAGGTTCCATTTCAGCCCTTTCTGGAACTTGCCAAGCTGCCTCTGGAAGGACGCGATCAGGCTCTTCGCCGTATAGCCCCCGGCCTGCGCGCTGTTCCACTGGTGATCCGTGCAGATGAACACATGGGCGTTCGCATACTGGCTCCTCACCGCGTAATACAGGGCGCGGAACGCGTAGGCGTACGTCCGGACGTAAGAATGCTCCGACAGACCCCCATCATAATTCCAGCCTTTGGGGCTGTTCACCTCATTCCCCAGGATCCAATTGGACACATAGCGGTTCTTTTTCCCGAACGTCTCGCCAAGATAACAAAAGATCGCTTCCGCTTCCTCGCGCGCCTCCGTGGAATAGATATTCCAGGTATAATACGGTGCCGCGCCCCGCTTCCTGGCGGACGGATGGATCAGGTTCGTATGCCCCGGCACCCAGTTCAGCATCACCTGCATCGTGACGACGATGTCCCTTTTGTTGCACTCCTCCACGATCTGCTTGTATTTGTCCATATTTTTGAAATAATACGTCCGCCCATTGTATTCGTAAGGGATGTTCCCATTGGCGCACACATCGTAAACCGTAAGGTTCAGGAATAGCTGCTTCGCCCCGCATTCCGTGACCTCGCTCATGTCTGAATAATACTGAAGCCCCTTTTTCGTCTCCCCGGGCCTGTATTTTTTCTTGTTCCGCGCCGCCCTCTCAGGCTTCGACACATAAGACGCGTTGCTGACTAGGCGGTACTTCCCGCCTTTTTTGACGGCGATCCCGAACCGGGACACAACGTATCCCTGGTTTTCCGCCGCATTCAAGGAAAACGAGAGCTTGCCTTTCTTATACGTCTTCGCGGCGGCCCGGTACGCTTTCTGGCTGATCGGGTTCACGTACACGAGGTAATAGTAATCGTCCGAACTTGCCACGCGCCTGCGGACAGACGCCCGGATCTTTACTTTCCCCGGCCCGGCCGCCTCGCAGGAAGTGAGCTTGACGGCGTCCCGCCTCACTTTCCCGGAACAGCGCACCCACTTTGCGTACAGCATCCGATTCCCCGTGCTGCCCTTTTTGATCTCCCCGACGCGGGAGCGGAACGCCTTGTCATAATACCATCCGTCAAAATCATACCCCTTCCGCGTGGGCCTTGGCAGCAGGAACGTCGCTGTGTTCATCGTATACCGCCGCCTGGCGGAAGCGCTCAGCTTCCCCCCGTTCGTGTCATACGTGAGCGCATAGCTCGCAAGGCTCCATTTCGCATAAAGCGTGACCGTCTTATCCTTCTTTACGGACAATGTGCGGACTTCCGACCTGTCCTTATAGATCCGCCCCGTCCCGTTCGCCTCAAGCGACCAGCCCGCAAAGACATAGCCCCGCTTCCAGAAGCGGTTCGCGAAAAGACGGCTCGCCGTCCCGTACACATGGCTGCTGTCCTGCATGCTCCCGCCTTCCGCGCCGTTCCCGTCGTAACGCACCTTATAAGGGACGCCCTTCCACATCGCATACAGCGTGATCACGGCCCCGTCCTCCGAGGCTAAGTCCTTCACGCTCTGGCGGTTTCCATACCAGGTCCCCGTCCCGTCTCTTTTCGTATTCCAGCCCGCAAACGTATAGCCCGCGCGCTGATATCGGTTCCTGGCAAGCTTCTTCCCTTTCCCGCAGGAGAATACCTGGCTCGTCATATTTCCCGCGCCGCCGTTCGGCTGGAAAAAGACGCTGTACTTCCCGACTTTCCAAATGGCGCGCAAAACGACCGTCCCGTCCTTTTGGGCCGTTAAGTTCTTCACCAGCGCGCCCGCCTGGAAAACTTCCCCGTTGCCCGCCTTCCATCCGGCAAACGCGTATCCTTTCAGGTAAAATGGGTTTTCCGGGAGCCGCTGTTCCTCATCGTATGTAAATTCCATGTCCGCCGGAGGCGTCCCGATCCCCGAGCCGCCCTCGAAACGGACGGTATACGCGATCGGCTGCCATGCGGCGTACAGGGCGACGTCCTCCCAGACGGGTCTGTCAAAGAAATAAAATTCCCCATCCCCGTCTTTCCAGCCCTGGAAAAGGTAGCCGACCCGCTCGGGGATCTTCACGCTGTCAACCGAGGGCGTCTCGCCCGCCCCGACGATCTGGAACGTATATGTGATCCCTTCCGCGGTCTGCCCGCCCGCCATGTCGAACGTGATCGTATAATAACGCGCTCCCGGCTCTTCCGCGTCGCCCGCGTTCCCGCCGTCCTCGTTTCCCGTTCCGCCTGCGTTCCCGCCGTCCTCGCTTCCCGTTCCGCCCGCGTTCCCGCCGTCCTCGCTTCCCGTTCCGCCCGTGTTTCCGCTGTTTTCGCTTCCCGTTCCGCCCGCGTTCCCGCTGTTTTCGCTTCCCGTTCCGCCCGCGTTTCCGCTGTTTTCGCTTCCCGTTCCGCCTGCGTTTCCGCTATTCTCGCTTCCCGTTCCGCCCGTGTTTCCGCCATTCTGGCTTCCCGGCGCGGCTTCCGCATCTTTTCCAGCCTCTTTTGTCTTTGTATCGCTTATCCCTGTTTCCGCCTGCCCCGGCCGCGCGGCGCCGATCGCCTGCGCCGCCCTGGCCGATCCCGGCCCGCCGCCGCACAGGAGGGCCGCCGCCAAAAGCAGGGAAATGATTCGTTTTCCCATATGCCAGCCCCTTCTCTTCCGTATGTATATCCGAGACCGTCGCCCTGCAGCGCGCGCAGGCAGCGCGCGGCCCGCAAGTCCCGGCCAACGGTACTTATTATAACGTTTCTGGCAGGAAAATACAATCTTTCCCCTTTTAAAATTTCCTTCTTCCATGTATAATGATTCCGTAACGGCCCAGGACTTTGCGCTTGCCGCAAAGCATGATCCGCAAAAAAGGAGGAGATCGGCATGGACGCTATGCCAAGCGTGAACGTTTTGCTCGCCGCCTACAATGGCAGCGGATATATCGAAAGGCAGCTAGACAGCCTTCTCGCCCAGACTTACCCGAATTTCACCATTTACATCCGGGACGACGGCTCAACCGACCATACGGTTCCTTTGCTCAAAGAATATATTTCCAGCCATTCGGCCGGGCCGAAGATCATTTTGCTGGAAAGCGGCGGGAAGAACCTGCGCTGCCCCGCCTCATTCTATCAGATCCTAAGAGAATGCGCCCCCGCGGATTACTACGCGTTCTGCGACCAGGACGACGTCTGGTATCCAGCCAAGATCCAATGGGCGGTGGAGGCCGCCGAGGAAAAAATGCCCAAAAACAAGCCCGGCGTCTACTTCTCCGCTTACGAATACTATACCGACGCCGGGGACTTTTTGCGGCGTTCCCCACGCCAAAAAGAGCGGATCGCGCTCACGGACACCCTTTATTACACCCCGGCTTCCGGGTTCGTGCTGCTCTTCAACGAAACGGCGCGCCAGGAACTGGTGTTAAAAGCGGATCCCGGGAACGAAATGCACGACCGCTGGCTGCTGCGCGGCGCGGCGTGCTTTGGCACGGTCGTCTCCGATCCCCGCTGCACCGCGCGGCATATCCGCCACGCGAGCGCAGTGACGGCGGAAGATTCCAGCAACGCCAACCTCTTTCGCAGCTTTATCCAAAATGAGATCGGCGGCACGGCCATGACCGACAGTAAGGAATGCCTCCGCCATTTCCAGGAAACGTTCCAGGGACGCCTCTCGAAAGAGCAGCAAAAGACCCTTTCGCTCTTCACCGCGCCGAACAGCTTCCTGCGGCAGATCAAAAAAGCCTGCTACCCAAAGCGCCTCCGCGCGCGCCTTGCGGGGGAACTCGCGATCCGCATCCTGTTCCTGCTCGGGAAGATCTAAGCAGGCCTCCCACTTTTTCCATTCCCGCATATGGGATAACGCGCGGCCCGCCTGCCTTCCGTAGCACAACAGGCAGCTTACGCACGCCGCTCACTTTTTCCACTCACGCATATGGGATAACGCGCGGCCCGCCTGCCTTCCGTAGCACAACAGGCAGCTTACGCATACCGCGGCAAGATACAAAAAGAACGCCGGGACGGGATCCAGCCCAACCGTCAGATAGAACGCCGCATAGCACAGGAGGATGCACAAGTACCGCGGGACGCAGCTCCGAAACGGGATGCGCATCCGCCGGATGAAAATGCGGTCCGTCACCAGATACCAGACGAGGAACGACGCCAGGCTCGCCACGGCAATGGCCCGATAGTCATGGAACGCCAGATAGGCGAACACGTTCGCCGCAAAGGAGATCGCGACCGCAAATATATTGTTCTTCGTATATTCCGGGATCATTTTCAGCACCTTAAAATAATTCCCGCACACGAGCGTGATGACGGTACGGAACAGCACCGTCCCGAACAGGATCGCCACGACCGGGATGCTCGGCACGAACTTATCGAGCCAATGCAGGATGATAAATTCCGCCGCATAAAAAGCGAGCATGGAAAACAGGCTCAAAATAACCAGCGCGTCGCTCATCAGCGTATAATATTCCGCATATTTTTCTTCGCGCGCCCGGACAAGATAAGGGTAAACCAGGTTGGACACCGCCGTGATCAGCATGAAGATGACCGCGATGACCGACACGGCGAACGTATACATGGCAAACTCCGTCTGGCTGAACAGATTGTCCACGAACACGCTGTCAATGCTCAAGATCATGATCCCCACGAACTCGCTGAGCATCAGGAAAAACCCGCTCCTCACCATCGGCGCGACGGGCGTGTCCCGCAGCTTTGCGCATTTCCCGATAAAGACCTCCCGGTTCTGCCACATGACGATCGCCATGCAGACCGCGTTATTCACCGTCGTGAACACCAGGACCCACTCAAAATCACGCCAGCCGAACCACAAGACGCAAACCGCCATCAGCAGGTTCAGCACGTTCTGGAGATACGTCACATAGCTATCCGGCGCGAAACGTTTCGTAAACTGGTTGATGGACGAATAGAACCACTTGATGTTCACCAGCGGGATATTGATGATGACAAACGCGAACATCACCGTCTTTTCCGTTTCCAGGAAAAATGAGGCCGCGCCGAGCGCAAGCGCCAAAACCGCGGCGGCCGCAGCCTGCAGCCAGAACATGAAGCGGCTGTACGCGCAAAACTCCCGCTTCGGGAGCTGCGCCAGGCTCATGTTTCCGTATTTTAAGTAGATGCCGTTCACCAGGCCGATATGAAAAAAGCCCGCATAAGCGATATAGAGGATGTAGCCCCTGTAATTCGCGTAATCCGGGATGCTCATCTCCTTGGGCAGGAAAAAGCCCAGCAGCAGGGAAACGACGATCGTCAGGACATTGCTGCTTACCACCAGAACGATATTTTTCAGATTTTCCGCCCTCTCTTTTCCCATTTCCATCCCTTCTTATCTGATCCCAAACGTCCGCGCCGTTCCTGCGCATATCCGGACGTTTGGCCGTTCTTTTTGCTCCGAATCCTGCGCGCCCGCGCTGTTCTCGCGCATATCCGGACGCTTGGCCGTTCTTTTTGCTCCGAATCCTACGCGCCTTCCCCGCGCCCCGCCGCCTTCTTCTCCCGCGCGAGCCTGCCCGCGCACTGCGCGCACTGGATGGCCGACAGCAGCGAGATCAGCTCAAGCAGCGGATAAGCCGCGCTCAGATACATATAATTGACGGCCGGGCAATTTTCCAGATGCGTGACCGCGATCCCAAAAAACAGCAGCAACAGGCTCAGCCCAAGCCCGGTGGACACCAGCCAGGGATTTACCGTGCCAAACTGCTTTTTCCGCCATTCCCAGACCGCCAGGGCCGTGAACGCCGCGTACGCCGCCAGGCCTCCCCAGGACAGCAGGCCGCCGAGCGTCCGATAAATGCCGGACACCGCGTTGCACCGCGCGGCGGCCCGCGCCGCCCCCTGCCGGACTTCCTCCTGCTCTTTTCTTGTGACGTATACGTCAACCGAGCCGATCTGCGCGCCCTTCCGGCCGCCCGCGAGGCCGTCCCGGGTGATCTCCGTCCGCTCCACCAGCGTCCCGCCTTCATAGGCGGCAAGGTAAAACGCCGGGTCGTCCTCTGCGCCGCCGTAATCCCATTTCATATCGAAACGGCATTCTCCCGCCCCCGCGTTCTCAAGCTCCCGATACTGCCATCCGATGTCCCGGCTCTCCCGGAAACGGACGCGCGCCGCGCGGTTCCCTTCCGCATCCTCGACATAAACCTCAAGCCCGCTCAGCTTATGGCCGGGATACAAGACCCAGCCGTTGAGGTAATAATCCCCCTCGATCTTCCCATAGCTGACCTCGCTGCGCGTCAGCCGCCCAAATTCCCGGCATCCCGGGATCTCCTCATCCTTTGGCTCGTAAACCTCGGACGTAAGCTCCCCATGCCCGGCGACATATCGCCAGATCTCCCAGACTGTCCCGAGCAGCTCCTTTCTCTGCCGCCCCGTCGCCATATGGAAGGACGCCAGAAACGGCTTGTCCGCAAGCGCAAGTTCGCCGCGATCCACTGCAGCGGACAGCTCCTCATACACCTGGCGGTAAAAGTTCCCCGCCTCCGCGCAGCTTTCGTAACGCCCGGCCTTTTCAAAGCCCGTGGCCAACGCCCAGCCGATCCAGCCGTCCTCCACGTTCCCGTCCCCCGGCTGGGTGTCCCAGGCGTCGTACCGCTCCATCTGCCGCTCCACCTCGCCCCGGACTGACGCCAGGGCAGGCGACGTCTCGCACAGCCGCCCGAAATCTTCTTTCGAAAGGCTTACCTTTTCCGTCGCGTCCGCGAAATCGATCCCCAGCATCAGCGACAGGGCAGAATCGTAATATGGGACGCCGGACGCCCCGTACTTATGGACATTGATCAGATCCGCCGCCTTCACGCTAAGGACGATGCCGCAAAGCGGCAGGGCCAGCAGCGCCAGGCGCTTGAGCATGGCCGCCCCCTTCCGGCTCCTGGCCGTCCGGACTGCCGCGACCGCCAGAACCGCCGCGACAAACGGCACGAGCCAGACTGTGTCGCTTTTCGTTTCCCACAAGAAGCCAAGGCTTCCGGCCGCCGCGGCCGCCCACAAGAGGTTCCTCCAAACAGGCACTTCCCCGATCTCAAAATAGAGGTTCAGCACACATCCGACGACCCAGACGGTCAGCGCAGCCCCCAGGCCGTTCCGGTAGACGCGCTGCCCCGTCTCCGCCGCCGTCAGGATCGGGCAGAACAAAAGAACTGCGTAAATGGCCGCCAAGAGCTTTTTTCCCTTTACCATATGGCTCACGGCGTAGAGCAAGGCCAGGCATCCCGCCGCATACAGCAGGTTCGTGGCGAAGATGTACGGCAGGCGCAGGCGGTAGAGAGCTGCCAGATACACGGAAAACCCCGCTTCTTTCGTAAACGTATAGCAGGAGAACGGCCCCAGCCAGTCTCCTCCCAGGATATTCCACGCCCACCGCTCCAGCAGGCCGTCGTCGCAGGCCGCGGAAGGAAGCGGGTAAATCGTCAGGCCGCGCAGCAGCAGCATCTTCGCCAGGAACATCCCCGCCAAGACAAGCCCGAACGCCCATTTCCGATTTTTCCCCCACGTTTTTCCCATTTGCGCAATCCTCATCCCCCGGCGGCGGCTCAGCCTTCCGGCCTCCCCGCCGCTTTTGTATCCTTACGGGCTTTGCGCCATGCGCAAAGTCCCGGCCTGTTTCATCATTCAGTAACAACCCGGCCTCCCCGCCGCCTTCGTATCCTTACGGACCTTGCGCCATGCGCAAAGTCCCGGCCTGTTTCATCATTCAGTAACGGCCCAGCCTTCGTACCCTTACGGGTCTTACGTCAAACGCAAAGCCTCGACCTGTTTCATCATTCCGTAACAGCCCAGCCTTCGTATCCTTACGGGCCTTGCGCCATGCGCAAAGTCCCGGCTGTTTCATCACTTGTGCTTAATATGCAGGATCCCGATGAAAAAGCTGCCAAATATGATCTCGATCCCCACTACGATAAAAAGCATGGCCGGGATCGTGATCCGCATCATCTTTTCCGGAGTAAGCCCGCCGAACCCGGTCTTGCCCCAGATGCAGAACGCAATGACCGTCCCGATGATCCCGAGCAGGAACAAAACGATCCCGATCACGACGCCCTTTTCCATCGACGTCTTTTCCAGCCATTTGTCCAGCTTGCCCTCCGTCGGGATAAATCCCGTCACCCCGGCGTAAGACCGGACAAACAGGGAAAACATGACCAGGTTCGATCCTACCATCATCGCGGCGGCCGCATACATGAGCGTATGCACGCCAAGCCCGACCGAGCCGATCCGGATATTCCCAATGCTTAGCGTCACCGTCAGGACCAGGCCGATCAGAAACAGCGCAAGCCCCGGATACATGAAGAGCCAGTTCGGGCTGTGCATCAGCAGGAATTTCAAATGCCGCCAGCCGTCCGACCAGCTCCTCAAGTGCGGGGCGTGGGAACGCCCGTCTTTTTTCAGCGTCGTCGGAACTTCCGCGATCTTCAGGTGGTTCAGCGTCGCCTTCACCACCATCTCGCTGGCATATTCCATCCCGGTCGTAACCAGGCCGAGGCCCTGGATAGCCTCCCGGTTATACCCGCGCAGCCCGCAGTGGTAATCCCCGATCTTGCATGGGAAAAACAACCTCGCGATGAAAGACAGGACCGGATTGCCCAGGTAACGGTGAAGCGGCGGCATCGCGCCCGGCTCGATCCCGCCCTTGAACCGGTTGCCCATCACCAAGTCGTAGCCCTCGCGCAATTTTTCCACAAACGGCGTCAGATGCAGGAAATCATAGCTGTCGTCCGCGTCTCCCATGATCACGTACTTCCCGCGCGCCCCGTTGCAGCCGCCGATCAGCGCGGCCCCGTATCCTTTCTCTTCCACCTCCACGACGCGCGCGCCATGCTCTTTCGCGATCTGCTTAGATCCATCCGTGCTTCCGTTGTCCGCGATCACGATCTCGCCGTTTA
Organism: uncultured Lachnospiraceae bacterium; assembly: GCA_947626795.1. GTDB lineage: Bacteria > Bacillota > Clostridia > Lachnospirales > Lachnospiraceae > Petralouisia. The sequence continues at coordinate 26,081 of CANQTH010000025.1, read as the reverse complement.
CGCCGCTTTCCTGCAGAAACGTCTTCGCCTTCTCAATGCAGACGGCCAGCGTCTCCGCCTCGTTTAAGCAAGGCATCAGTATCGTCAGTTCATATTCTTCCTTCATCCGTAAATTCCTCCCTAACGGTCCCGCGCAGCGCGGGATCCTTTCATATAAGCCAATGGCGTGCCTCCATTAATATAAGTCAATGGCGTACGTCCATACCGTAGTGATGGACGAAAGCGCGCAGACCGCAAGCGCCGCCCCGTTGTAATACTCCCTCCGCATCCGGTTCTCGATCCGCCCGCTCCCGATGCAGTACAGGACCGGGAAAATGACCGGGGCGATATAGCGGTACTGGCAGCCTAAGATCTCGTCGTTCCCCACTTCCGTAAACGCAAGATACATCGAGGTCGCCGCCAGGCACAAGACCCCGAAGGACAAGGTCAGCGTCACGCCGCGTTGCAGGACGGACACCTCCAAATCGCGCCTGGACTTATCCGTAAAGCCCACGACCATCAGCGTGACGAGCATCAGCGCACTGCAGGGCGCAGGCTGCAGGTTGGTGAAATAATGCAGGTATCCCATATATTGGCTCGCCATCTGCGGCGACACATAATCCGCCAGGAACGAGAGGAGTATTTTCGTATAAGCGAGGGGATGGGAAAAGATATATGCGATCTGCCCCATGGGATCCACGCCGTCCCCGCCGCGGACGTCCCCGACCCCGCCGCCGGACCCCGGCAGCGCGAAAGAAAGCCCCATCGCCCCCAAGCCGAGCGCCGTCAGCCCCGCCGCAAGCAGCAGCAACGCTCTCCTCTGCTTCTTGCTCTCAAATTTTTCCTTTGGCAAAAACAAGATCGCCAGCATCATGGGAATATAGAGAAGCTTCGGCCCGGCCCCTAAGAAAAACGCGAGCGCCATGCACAGCCATTCCCACGTCCTGATCTTCTTTTCCGGCTGCTGCAGCTCGCCGAAATAGAAGCAGAATCCATATAAAAACCATGCCGTCACCCAGGGATCGTAAGAATAAGACGCCGCCATAAAGATGTTGAACGGAAGCAGCAGGACGACGGCGGCGATCATCTTTCCCGACTGCAGCCTACGTACCGCCAAGAACGACAGGCAGGCGTAAAACAGCAGGTTCATCCACCGCCCGAGAATAAAAGTCATATGGTACGGGAGGTTCGCCACGCGCCCCAGCCACAGCCCGAACGCCGCCGGAAGGTAGTACGGCCTCGGCCAGGTCCGGTCCACCAGCCCTTTCTTGTCCGGCTGATACAGCCCGTCCACCTTCTGATAAAGCTTCTCCTGGCTCTCCCTGTCGTATCCCTCGCGGTCTAACGCCGTATCCGTGAAATTCTCGATGTAATACAGCTCCGCCCCCGTGATCCCCGGGCTTAGGACGTGGGACATCAGCATCGGATAATAATAATGCCACTCATCGTCCCAGGAAATCCCGCAGGAGGCCGGAAGCGCGGCGGCATAGACCGTCCCCACGCTCAAGACGACGACAAAGACCGCGATCTCAACCCTTTTCGCCACCACATCGCGGAAACAGAAAAACAGCCCGGCCATCTCCGCGCACGCGAAGATCGCGATGTAACGCCCGAAATAAAACGCGTCCCCCCTATAAAAAAGAAAAGCGGCCAGCCGCTCCAGCCCGTAGGACAGCGCCGCAGAGGCCAGGAGGACGAGCAGGATCTTTTTCGCGCCCGCCGGGACGCGGGACGCCTGCCGTCCCTCACTTATGGCTTGCTTCATTTAACTTTTCTCCTTTGATATAAAAATGCATCAGAAATCCCGCGAACCATTTCGGCCAGAATTTCAGAAACATCGCATAATCTTCCTTCGCGCGGATGTTCCCTTCCCGGATCGTCTGCGAGGTTTCCGAGCCCTCATGCACCCTGTGGCAGGTCGTCGGACGGGGCGAATACACGAACGCCCCCTTTTGCCGGGACAATTTTTCCCATTCCTCCCAGTCCAGGTTGCTGCGGAACTGCGATTCAAAAACCGTCTCCGGAAGATTCCTCCGGACATAAGTCACGGACCAGCAGGCCACCGGGTTCCCAAACGCCAGGATCAGCCGTTTCGCCAGCCTAAGCCCCTGAAGCCCCCTTGGCCGGATCGGCAGGAGCATCAGCCGCTTGATCCGCAGCATCGTGCTTTTTTCCACCACGCGCCCGTTCCGCAGCTCGTAATAATCCGCGAAATAGACAAGCGGGCGCTTCGCGCGGTTGACGCGCGCCAGCATATCGGCCACGTACTCCGGCTGATAGCGGTCGTCCTGGTGCGCCAGCGTGACCAGCTCCGTCCCCGCGCAGCGGTAGGCAAAATTCCAGTCGTTCGCGATGCCGCCGTCGCCCGGGTTCACCTGCAGCGGGATCCCATATTTTTCCGCCATCGCCCGGATATGCCCGTTATCCGTCGAAGTCGCCATGAGGATCCGCGTGGGAACCGTCTGTTTTTTCAAGGATCGGATGCATTCTTCCAAAAATGGGCTTTCTTTATAAGCGCATACGACGAACGTATGGTCCTTTGCTGAAAATGCCATGTCCTTCTTCCTATCTTCCGCTGTACATATCCTCATAATATTTCTGGTAATCGCCGCTCGTCACGTTCTTCATCCATTCCTCATGTTCGAAGAACCACGCGATGGTCTTGCGGATCCCGTCCTTGAACATCGTCTCCGGCTCCCAGCCGATCTCCGCCTTGATCTTGTCCGGCGCGATGGCGTAACGCCTGTCATGCCCTTTCCGGTCCTCCACAAACGTGATCAGATCCGTGCTTACCCGCTCGCGCCTCGGATCGCCCTCCGGCAGCATCTCCTGCAGCGTCTCCAAGATGATATGGATGATCTCGATATTCTGCTTCTCGTTATGCCCGCCGATGTTGTAAGTCTCGCCCAGCTTCCCATGCTCCTGCACCATGTCGATGCCTTTCGCGTGGTCGTCCACATAGAGCCAGTCCCTGACATTCTTCCCGTCGCCGTAGACTGGGAGCTTCTTGCCCTGGAGCGCATTGTTGATGATCAGCGGGATCAGTTTTTCCGGGAACTGATACGGGCCGTAATTGTTCGAACAGTTCGTAATGTTCGCCGGGAAATGATACGTGTCGATATAAGCCTTCACCAGAAAATCCGAGCTGGCCTTGCTCGCGGAATACGGGCTGTGCGGGTCGTAGGGGGTCGTCTCATAAAAATAGCCGCCGTCCTCTTCCAAAGACCCATATACCTCGTCCGTGGAAACATGAAGGAACTTCTTCCCTTCCCGGAAGCTGCCGTCTTCAAGCTCCCAGGCCTCTTTCGCGCAATTGAGCATGACCGCCGTGCCAAGCACGTTCGTCCGCACAAAGACTTCCGGCTCCTTGATGCTCCGGTCCACATGGCTCTCCGCCGCAAAATGCACCACGCGGTCTATGTCGTTTTCCGCGAAGATCTTGCGGATCGCCTCCTTGTCGCAGATATCCGCTTTCACGAACGTATAATTCTCCCGGCCCTCGACATCCTTCAGATTCTCCAGATTCCCCGCGTACGTCAGCTTGTCCACGTTGATGATGCGGATCTCGCCGCCATATTTGCGGAACATATAATGGATATAATTCGATCCAATAAATCCCGCGCCGCCTGTTACCAAATAAGTCCTCATAACGATTCTCCTTTTTCTCCTGATCTTTCGTGCCTCCTGCCGCTGCCGACCCTTCGACCGCCTTCCGGCAACCCGCTGCCTCTCGCGGCGCAGCCTCCTGCCGCTGCCGACCCTTCGACCGCCTTCCGGCAACCCGCCGCCTTTCACGGCGCGGCCTCTTGCCGCTGCCGGCCCTTCGACCGCCTCTCGCGGCGCGGCCTCACTCCGCTTTCGGCTGCCCCATATATTCTTTCAGCGCCTCTTCCCAGCCAGCCATCTGATAATCCGTCGTCAGCCGCAGCATATAATTGTCCAAAACGGAATATGCCGGCCTGCGCGCCTGGTTCGGGTTCATCTGCATATACGCCTCCGTCGTCACAGACACGACTTCCGTCGCCTTCCCGGCAAGCGCGAAGATCGCGCGGGCAAACGCCGCCCAGCTGCAGCTCCCCTCGCAGGTCGCATGGAACAGCCCGTAATTTTCCGTCGGCTCCAGATACCGGATGAGCCGCGCCAGCTCCGCCGCGCTCGTCGGGCTTCCCACCTGGTCGTCCACCACGGTCACTTTCTCATGCGATTCCGCCAAGCGCAGCATGGTCTTCACAAAATTCTTGCCCTCGCCGTAGAGCCACGCCGTCCGCAGGATAAAATAACGATCCGCGAAATCCCTCACAAAATTCTCGCCTTCGAGCTTCGTCTTCCCATACGCGCTGTTCGGGGCCGTCGGGTCAAATTCCGTATAAGGCCTCGACCCGTCCCCCGCGAAGACATAATCCGTCGAGATGTGGATTATCTTCGCGCCAACCTCCGAGGCCGCGATGCTCAAGTTCCGCGGGCCGATGGCGTTGATCTGATACGCCCGGTCCCACTGCTCCTCGCAGAGATCCACCGCCGTATGCGCCGCGCAGTTGACGATCACGTCCGGGCCGCAGCCCCGCACAAAACGCAGCGTTTCCTCCACCTTCGTGATGTCCAGCGCGGACACGCCTTCGCCCGCCTGCACATCCGTATTGATGAGTTCCACGCCGCTTCCCGCATACTCCTTGTTGATCGCTCTCCCAAGCTGTCCGTTGCATCCTGTGACAAGTATTTTCTTCATGATTCTTTCCCTTTCTATCTTTTTCCCTTACAGCATCCGCCCCGCCAAAAAGAGCGCGCGCATGACCGCCCCGTCCAGCAGGCTCTGCCGATAGATCTCCCGGCTCCCCGCGATCCGAAGCCGCCCCTTGCCGCTTTCGGCCGCCAGGACCTTCCGCACGAGGGCGTCCTTCTCCGCGTCGCCATGGTACAGGCGGGAAAAATCCGAAAGCTGCGCCCTAAGCTTTCCCCGGCTCTTTTTCAGATATGCCGCCTTCAGGCGCAGCTCTCCCCAAAATCCCCCTTTCGCGCCCACCACGTTGCCGCCATGCTGGCGGTACAGGATATGCGCCTCTTTGTCAAAAATAACATTTCCTACATAGGAGGCCGCCAGATAAGCCCACCAGTCATGCATGATGGCATGCTCCGGCAGCCGCGCCCGCATGATATCCGCCAGCTTCCGGTTCATGACCGCCGTGCATCCGGTGCAGATGCATTCCACCACGGCGTTGCCGAACCCCGGCCGCTTCTCCCGCGCGTCCTGCTTTGCCAGCGGTTCCAGATCAGAATCCACCAGGATCTTATTGCCGCAGTACAGCGCGGGGCCGCTCTCCGTCTCCAACCTCGCAACGGCGGTCTCCAGCTTATCTTCCAGCCACACGTCATCCTGGTCGCAAAATGCCACGTAATCCGCGTCGCTTTTTTTCAAAAGCTCGAAGAAGCTCTCCGCGACCCCTTTATTTTCTTCGGGATAAACCCGTATGTTCCCATAACGCCCCGCATACTCCCGGAGGATCCCGACCGTCCCGTCCGAGGAGCCGTCGTCGCGGGCCAGAACCTCGATGCTGCCCCACGTCTGCCGCATCAGGCTGTCAAGCTGCTCCCGCAAGAACCGTTCCCCGTTATACGTGGAGAGCAGGATCTGCGCTTTCTTCGCTTCCATGCCCCGTCATTCTCCCAATCCGTTCTCAACGGCCGCCACGACGCCTTTTAACGCCTCTTCCTCATCTTCCCCCTCGCAGACGAACTCGATCGTGTCCCCGGACTTGATGCACGCCCCCAGCACGCTCAGCACGCTCTTGGCATTGGCAGTCCCGCCCTTAAAATTAAAGGTGATCAGCGCCTTGTATTTCACCGCCTCCTTGCATAAGATCCCGGCAGGGCGCAGATGCAGCCCCGTAGGGTTTTTGATCGTGATTTTTTGGCTTACCATTCCAGTGTTCTCCTCCTCTTTCCCTTCCCAGCAGTCATAACATATTCTTCATGATCAGATCCGCCAGCTCCCTTGCGTCCCGGGTGATCATTTCCTGATCCTTCCCCTCGATCATGACGCGTACCAGCGGCTCTGTCCCGGACGGGCGGATCAAGACCCTTCCTTCTCCCGCGAATTTCTCTTCCAGTTTCTGGATCGCCTGCGCGATCTCCGGATATTCCATAAAATGCTCTTTCTTGTGGTTCGGCACTTTTGCGTTGACCAGCGACTGCGGCAGGACCTCCATGATCTGCGCCAGCTCCGAAAGCGGCTTCCCCGTCTCCACCATGACCTGGAGCAGGTGCAGCGCGCTCAAAAGCCCGTCGCCCGTCGTATTCTCATCCAAGAAGATGATATGCCCGGACTGCTCCCCGCCGATGTTGTACCCGTTCTCCCGCATATTCTCCAGGACGTAGCGGTCGCCGACTTTCGTCTGCTCAATGTGGATGCCGCGCTCTTTCCCCATTATCGTGAATCCTAAGTTGCTCATAACCGTCCCCACGATCGTGTCCTTTTTCAGCGTCCCCTTTTCCTTCATGTAATTGCCGATGACCGCCATGATCTGGTCGCCGTCCACGATATTGCCCTTTTCATCCACGGCGAGCATACGGTCGGCGTCCCCGTCGAACGCGATCCCGACGTCCGCTTTCTCGTACACGACCCGGGCGCGCAGCTCATCCATATGGGTGGACCCGCAATTGGCGTTGATGTTGCGCCCGTCCGGATTCGTATGGATCGCCACCAGGTTCGCGCCCAGCCCGCGCAGCGTCTCGACCGCCGTGTAATGGGACGCGCCCTCCGCGCAATCCACGACGATCTTTAAGCTGCCCAGATCCACCGGAACCGTCTTCTTCATGAAAAACACATATTCTTCCCGCGCGTCGAACCGATAGCTTATGCTCCCGATCCCGCTCCCGAGCGGCATCGGGACGTCCTTCATGCCGTTCTTGATCAACGCCTCTATCTCATCTTCCAGGCTGTCTGAAAGCTTATAGCCTTCCCCGTTAAAAAACTTGATCCCGTTAAATTCCATCGGGTTGTGGGAAGCCGAGATCACAACCCCCGCTTCCACCTTGTGCTTCCTGACTAAATAAGCGACTGCGGGCGTGGGCAGCACGCCCATATATACGGCGTTCGCCCCGACGGAGCAGATTCCCGCCATCAATGCGTTCGCCAGCATCCCTCCGGAGATCCTGGTGTCGCAGCCCACAATGATCGTCGGCTGATGCGCCGTCTCTTTCGTCAGGACGTACGCACCCGCCTGCCCCAGCTCCATTGCCAGCCCGATCGTAAGCTCCGTCCCCGCGACGCCCCTTACGCCGTCTGTCCCAAACATCCTTGCCATAATCTGATCCTTCTCTCCTACTTATTTTTGTAACAGCCCCAGGCTTCCATCATTCCCCGTCTTCCTCCTGCGCGTCGCCGCCCGTATCCCCGGCGGGGCCGTCCTGCGCGTCGCCGTCCGTATCTCCGGCGGAGCCGTCCTGCGCATTGCCGGACACAGGGCTGTCGCCCGCGCCCAGCACTTCCCTGCGGGCCGCGATCACCACCTGCGCGGAAACGTCCCCGGCCAGCTCGTACTGCGTCCCCGGCAGCGTCACGGAAAGCTCCACGGAATGCGCGCCCGCCGCCATCCCGGACACATCGAGCGCCACCGCAATGTCCTCCGCCCGCAGGCTCTCCATGTCCTCCTGCAGCGCCCGCACTGTGACGGGGATCGTATTTCCGTTAAACGAGAGGCGGTACGCCGCATCGTCCAGGCCCGTGACCTCCACCTGGCTCGTCGGGATATTGAACGTCTTCACCGCTTTTTGCACGATCAGGGCCTTGACCGCGATCTTGTTCTCCGACTCGTCCGTCAAAAGGACATCGTCGTCCCGCAGGTACGGCGTAATGTCCACCGTAAAATCCATGTCCTTCGTCGCCCCGGTCACGTCGATGACGCCTGCCGGGACGTCGATGGCGCTGATGGCGTTCAAAACGTCCGCCTCGCCCTTGATCTGGACGTTCTCCGGCGCATATTCCAGCCCCTGGCAGACATAGCCGTCCGCCGGAGTCCCGCTTACCTGGAACCGCACAGGCACTTTCTTCGTCGCCAGGATATTCGCCCGGATCGTGACTGCCTCCCGATTCATGTCCAGCATATCCGAGGAGACGACATTCTCTTCCTCGTCATACAGCGTCGGGATCACACTGTCCGACACATCGCTGGAGATCCCGTCCACGTTGATGCTCGCCGTCACGCGGCTGATGCGCGATACGACCGTCTCCGGCCCCGAGACCGTCAGGAGGTTCGGCGTGACCTCGACCTCTCCGATGGCGCAGCCTTCCGCCGGGGTCCCGGTCGTCTCGGCCGAAATGATGAATTTCTTCTCGGACAGATCCTCCAGCGTGATCTGCATATTGACGGTCTTCCGTATGATGTCGATCTTCCGGTCGTTCTTCTTTGCCACGACCTCGATCGGGACAAGCTTCTGCTCCCCTTCCTGGCTCAGGTCGATCTGACTTAAGTCCGCGGTCACGCTGAAATCGTCGCCGCTCATATCCTCGACATAGCTTCTCGGTCCCGTGATATAGAACACCGCGATATCCGTGTCCCCCACGATATCCGGGACTTTCCCCATCTCCGCGATGACGTCCTTATTCAGGATCTCGACCGGGACGGAAAACGACTTCGTCATGTCCGGGTCGGCGACGTTGACGACGACGAGCCAAAGCACGATGGCGAACAGGATGGAAAGAAGCTTCAGCCCTGGGTTATTTGCCAGATGCTTCATCATTTTCTTGAACATTCTTCATCCTCCTTTTCCATATCCGAAACCTCGCCACGTCGATCTCGCCTTTCCGGATGAAATTCAGCTTCCGCTTCAAATACTCCGCGTCCACGTTGCGGTACAGCTCGCCGCCGATCGCCAGGGCGTCGCACACCTCGCTGATGCCCACGGCCGCGCGGTGCCTCGTTCCAAGCTCCTTGCTCAGCTCCATGTTGTCGGAAAGCGGGAGGTAGCAGGTCGCGGACACGATCCGCTCCCCGCGCAGGATGACCGCCCCGTCGTGCAGCGGCGTATTATGTTCGAAAATATTGATCAAAAGCTGGCTGGACACAAGGGAATCCAGGGCGATCCCCGTCCGCTCGTATTCCTCCAGCACGACGTTCTGCTCGATCACGATCAGCGCCCCGGTCTTCACCTTCGCCATCTCGTACGTCGCCTTCGTAATCTCGTTGACGATGCGTTCGCTGAACCGCTCCTGGTTCTTCTGGGAGTCGAAGGAGAACAGCGACGTGATGAAATTCTTCTGCCCAAGCTGCTCTAACGCCCGGCGCAGCTCCGGCTGGAACACGACGACAATGGCAATCACCAGGATATTTAAGCTCTTCCCCGCGATCCACAGGATCGTGTTCATCTGGAACATCGCCGCGAGCAGCACAAAAGCCAGCACTACGATGATGCCCTTCAGCAGGTTCCATGCCCTCGTCTGCTTCACCCACACCAAAATGCTGTAGATCAGGAATGATATGATGATGATCTCCGCAATATCTATTTTTGTGATCGTCGGCCTGTCGATCCAAAACAGGTATTTGGACGCGAACGAATTTAATGTCGCGAATAGATTCTGCATCATTTCCCAGCTATCCCCTTTCTGCCAAACCCATGCCCGGCCCGCCTACAGCAGGCTCTCTTCGCCCGTCGGCTCCTGTCGGCTGCCCCCGGCCCGCTTCCCGGGCGTGATCTTCTTGACGCGCTTATCCTTCTGTGCCACGAACGCCTTGGGGACCGCCTTCACATAGTAATAATATTCATCGTCCTCAAACTGCACCCGCTCCACTCTGGAATAATCCAGGTTATGGAAGAGAAATTCCAGCAGCAGGGAAACCGCCACGGAAACCGCCGTCCCGACAGCGGCCCAGGCCGCGTTCTCCGTCATCCCAAGGAGGATATAGCCCACCAGCAGGATCGCCAGGTCCACCATATTCCCCACGAGCAGGGCGATCCGCCAGGAATAGTTGGCCGACTTCCTGCGGATGACATAAACGACCAGCGACGTGGCCAAAAACGCCGCAAGCACGAGATACAGCTCCTTATCCCCCGTCAGTGCCCGCAGGGCCGCCGTCATCTTGGAAAGGGTCTCTTCATCCCCCGCAGCGGAGCTTGCGACGCTCTCCTGCACGTCCCGGACATAGAAGAACGCCGTCGTCCCGCAAAGGACCGACAGATACGAGGACGGGCCTTTTAGCAGGCCGACCGCCACGGGCATTACCTGCGGGATCCGGAAAAACCACAGCAAAAACGTCACGGCCACGCTGTATCCGTTCCCGGACGCGAACCGCAGGTAAAGGAAGAACAGAAGCAGGAACAGGCACAGCCCGATCACGCAGGCTTCCGGCGCCAGCGCGAACAGATGCGCCAGGATCAGCGCGCTGCCCGCCAACACCATGAAATTCGCCGGGAAAAACGCGCAGGCCAGCGCGAGGAGCAGTGCCAGTGCCGGATGGACGAGCCGATCCATGTAACCCATCCTGGCGTTGATCATGCAAAACACCGCCAGGCTAAGCGCGAATTTTATGCCCGCCACCGCATAAACCTCATATTTCCCATAAAAATTCCGCAGCCGTTCCCGCAGCTCCAATAAACCTGTCATTTCCGTTCCTCCAAAGATTGCGCTTTTTCTTCCTTCTCCTGAAGCTTCTCCACTTTCTTTAAGGTGGCCTGGTATTTTTTCAAGCCGGCGGCGGCCTTCGCGTAACGGTGGTTGTACACGATGCAGGCGATGATCTGGTAGACTGCGCAAAAGCCGATGTAGGCCGCGAGCGCCAGCCCACCAAGATCCGCGAGATCTCCCGTGTCCGTCAAGGCCGTCAGCCCTTCCATGTTATAGATCAGCCAGAGCGCCAGCAAGATCCCGAACGCCGCCGTCGAGGTGAAAAACGTCTTGAGCATCTCGTAGCCGACATAATCCTTCCGGTAATATTTTCGGATCGGCATATGCTCCCTGCCTTCCCCTTCCTCATAAGAAGCCATTTTCGTCATGAGCCGGATCCGTTCTTCATTCAGCATGGCGTGCCGCCTCCTTTATGTTCCGTAACCGTTCCTCCTCCGGCTGCCCTGGCATGGGATCCGCCCATTTCAGACCGCGCCGGAGAACGCGCCTACCTCTCCAAATACCGCATCTTATCCTTGTCGCGGGTATTTTTCTTCGGCGCGACCGCCACCCCTTTCGGGCGGACGGCGTTGTTAAACCCATTCTGCAGGTTGGCCTTGCATTTTGCGCAGAAACGCCCCGTCAGCACCTTCCCCCCGCACATCTCGCATTCCATTGCGATCTGGGAATCCTCCGTGAACGACAGCCGCTCTTCCCGGACCCACTGGCGGATCTGTTTTGTGGAAACCTCGTTCACCTCCGCAATGTCCTTCAGGGACGCCTTGGGGTTCAGCCTCAAAAACTCCTTCACGTTCTGGAACTTCTTTTCCAGATCGTCCGCACAGGCCGGACATAACTGCGGCCCATACATATAATTAAACAACCTCCCACAGCCCTTGCAATTTTTTACATCCATACCTTACGCCCTCCTAGTACCCTCTCCCGATGCTGACGCTCAGGCAATACACTTTCCGCGCTCCCGCCCGCATTAATGTTTCCGCGGCCTCATCCATCGTGCTTCCCGTCGTGTAAATATCATCCACCAACAATATATGGTTTAATTGTACTTTATTTCCTTTTGTTTTAAAAGCGTTTTTCAAATTATTTTTGCGTTCCGCGCCGCTGAGTGCTTTCTGCGCCCGCGTGTCGCGGACGCGGAGCAGAAGATCGCGGTATACCGGGATCCCCAGGCGCCTGCCGACCTCCTTCGCCACCAGCTCTGCCTGATTAAACCCGCGCCTGCGCTTCCGCTTCCTGGAAAGAGGGATCGGCACGATCCCCTCGACGCCGCGCCCCCGGATCCAGCCGCCGTACGCCCGCGCCAGCTCTTCCCCATAATATCCGGCATACTCCCTCCGGCCCGCATACTTAAAACGGTACAGGGACTCCTTCACGGCCCCCTCGTACACCCACAGCGCTTTCCCCTGCGCGTACGGCCGCTCTTTTTCGCCGCAGTCCAGGCAGTATTCCTGCCGCTCATCCGCGATCGGCTTCCCGCACCGCTTGCACATCGGCTCCTTTACATATTCCGGCTTCCCGCGGCAGGCACCGCACGCCTTCTCCGCAGGGGCGAAAATGGAATGGAACAGGACCTTGTCGCAGAACGGGCATCTCGGCGGGAACAAAAGGCGCGGGAGATTTTCCATATAAATCTTCATGCAATAAATCCTTTTAATCCTGTGTAACGCTTCTGCTCGCTGACATTCGCCTCCATCTCCCGGAACGTCCGGTCGTCACCTACGATCGTGACGCATTTTTTGGCCCGCGTCACCGCCGTGTAGAGGAGGTTCCGGTTCATCAGCATCTTCGGGCCTGACAGCAGCGGGATGACTACGGCCGGGTACTCGCTCCCCTGGGACTTGTGGATCGTGACGGCATAGGCAAGCTCCAGCTCGTCCAACTGCTTAAAGGCATATTCCACCATCCGCCCTTCCTCAAACTCCACCGTCAGGATCTCCTGATACGCGTCTATATGGCTTATCGTCCCCATATCCCCGTTAAAAATACCCGTCCCCCGGTCAATGGCAAGCCCGTACCTGCTGCGGATCTCCCAGGCAAGCTGGTAGTTGTTCTTGATCTGCATGACCTTGTCCCCCTCCCGGAAGACAACGTCCCCATGCTCCTTCTCCCGCTTGCCGTCCCCGGGCGGGTTTAAGTACTGCTGCAAGATGCCGTTCAGCCGCTCCACGCCCAGAAGCCCCTTGCGCATCGGGGTCAGCACCTGGATGTCATACGGCTTCGCGTCCACGAATTTCGGCAGCTTCTTCTGGATGAGCTGCAGCATGACGCTGATGATCACATTCGCGTCGAACCGCTTCAGGAAAAAGAAATCCATGCTCTTGTTGTCCAGCGCCACCTCTTCCCCGCGGTTGATCTTGTGGGCGTTCACGATGATGTCGCTCTGCGCCGCCTGGCGGAAGATCTTCGTCAGGCGCACGACGTGGAACTGCCCGGAGTCAATGATGTCCCGCAATACGCTCCCCGGCCCCACGCTGGGCAGTTGGTTCACGTCCCCGACCAGGATCAGCCGCGTCCCTGCGGCCACGGCCTTCAAAAGGGAATGCATCAGCGTGATGTCAACCATGGAAACTTCGTCGATGATGACGACGTCCGCCTCCAACGGGTTCTGCTCGTTGCGCTCGAACCGCGCGCTCCCGGACGAGCGCATATCCGGGCTTCCCTCGCCCGTTTTGGATACGCCAAAAGGCGCGCCATCCTCCTCCATGCCGCCGTTGATCTCCAGCATCCGGTGTATCGTGCGCGCCTCAAACCCTGTCGTCTCGCTCATCCGCTTAGCGGCGCGCCCTGTCGGTGCCGCAAGGAAAATATCCATGCCCTCCATTTCAAAATAGCGGATGATCGTATTGATGGTCGTCGTCTTTCCGGTCCCGGGCCCGCCTGTGATGATCACCAGGCCGTTCCCGACCGCTTCCTTCACGGCCTCCGCCTGCAGCCCGTCCAGCTTCATGCCCGTGTCTTCCTCGATCGCCCGGATCCGGCCCATCACCTCGTCTTCCGGCGCTTTGTAAGCGACGTCCAGCTGCTTTAACAAAAATGCCGTGTTTGATTCCATATAATAAAAACTTGCCATATACACATATCGGCTGCCCGCGATTTCCTTTATCATCAGCTTTTTGTCTATGGCAAGGTTCCTATAATGCTGTTCCATATCTTCCGGGCAGGTTCCCAAAAGCTCGCACGCCCGCCTCGTCAGCGTCTCCATGGGCAGGCAGGTGTGGCCTTCCTGGGACGCTAAAAGCAGCGTGTGCAAGATCCCGCTCCGAATGCGGAAATCAGAATCCGGATGGATGCCGACCCGCGACGCGATCTCGTCCGCGATCCGGAACCCCACGCCCTGGATGTCCTCCGCCAAGCGGTACGGATTCTCTTTCAAAATATGGTAAGTCTCCTGCCCGTATGCGCGGTAGATCTTGACTGCCAGCGTCTGGGAGATCCCGTACTGCTGCAGGAAGATCATCGCCTGGCGCATCTCGCGCTTCCCCTCCACCTGCTCCGCGATCTCCATGGCCTTCCGCGCGCTGATCCCCTTGATCTCCGCCAGCCGCTCCGGCTCCTCTTCCATGATCCGGAAGGTGTCTTCCTTAAATTTCTTAACGATCCGCGCGGCGAGCGCGGCTCCGACCCCCTTGATCGCCCCGGAACCCAGATACCGTTCCATGGACTCCGTGTCTTCCGGGGGCTTCACCCGGAACGACTGCATCTTGAATTGCCGCCCATAGGAAGGATGGTTGGCATACTCGCCTTCCAGCTCCAGGCTCTCGCCCTCGCTGACCCCGTGGAAATTCCCCACGCAGGTGATCTCTTCCTCCCCGCAGGCAAAATTCAATACCATATACCCGTTTTCCGTATTCTGGTACACGATATGGCTCACATACCCTGTCAATGTCTCCACGTCTTTATTCCATGCCATAATTGCGCTTCATCTGCTCATACAGCATCTGCGCAATCCCAAGCCCTTCCCCTTCGGCGGACTGCTCCGCATAGCTTTGTATCATCTGCTCTTCGTAATAATCCCGAAGCTGTTTGGTGGAAGCCGACACCTCTTCGTCCGATTCCGGCACCATCCGCCGCATCGCCTTGAACATCTGCTCCGTGAAATATGCCTCGAAATCCTTGCAGACGTCCATCAATTCGTCGTCTGTCGCCGTAGACAGATCGGAATTTAACGTCTCTTCCAATTTGCTTGCGGAACTCGTCTCCATATTGTAGTCCGTATTGTAATAAGTGCTTAAATTCTCTATGCCTAAGCTCATATGTACGCTCCTTCCTTATCCCCGGCGCCCGCGGCTACCGCTTCAACTGGTTCGCCTGCCCTAACATCTCGTCGGACGCCTGGATCGCCTTGGAATTCATCTCATAAGCCCTCTGGGCCACGATCAGGTTTACCATCTCGTCCGCGACCTGGACGTTCGACCCCTCCAGGTATCCCTGGCGGACGGAGCTTTGCGTCAGGTTGGCGTTCTCCGCTTCCAGCATCGGCTCGCCGGACGCGTCCGTTACGGCCAGCAGGCTGTTGGAAAGCTTGTCAAGGCCTGCCGGGTTGCTGAACTGGTACAGCGCGAAGGACGTGTTCAGATCCACGAAATTGCGGTCCGCGTCCAAATATCCGACGTTCCCTTCCGACGTCACCATCAGGTTCGCCGAGCTGACCGTCCCCGGCATCGTGATCGTCTCCCCGTCGACGTCCAGCACCGGATACCCGCTCGCCGTCACCAGAGTGATGTTCCCGTCCGCACCCACGCTCAGCTTAAAATCCCCGTTCCGGGTATAATACGTATTGCCGTCCGCGCCCCGCACGGCAAAAAATCCGTCGCCCTCGATCCCGAACGCGGACTTGCTCTCATTTTCAAGCAAAGGCCCCTGGGTAAAGCTGGAGGTGATGGACGCGATCCTCGTCCCCAGGCCAACCTGCGCGTCGATCGGCTTCTGCTCGCCGTTCGCCGTCGTCGTCCTTGTCTGCAGGGTCTGGTACAGCAGCGACTTAAACTCCGCTTTCTCATTCTTATATCCCATGGTGTTCACATTCGCCAGGTTGTTCGCAATGGTATCCACCGCGGTCTGCTGCGCGATCATGCCGGACGCTGCCGACCATAACGCTCTCATCATATCAATTCAGCCCCTTCCTATCTTCTATTCCTATACTTTTCCAATATCGTTCACTGCTTTCTCAAGCGTGGAGTCGATCGTCTGGATCACCTTCTGGTTCGACTCGTACGCCCTTGAGATCGTGATCATCTCGACCATCTCTGAAATGACGTTCACATTGGACATCTCCAACGTCCCCTGGATGACCTGCGCGTCAGACGCCTGCGCCTGCCCGCCGTCTACCAGCTCATACATATTTTCCCCGTAATGCGCCAGGAAATTATAATCCGCAAAATCCACGACCCCGACCTGCGCCACGAACGCGCCGTTCTGGTAAATGTTCCCGTTCTCGTCCACGACGATCTCCACGTTGGGATCCACCTGTATGTATCCGGCCTGCCCCGGGTTGCCAGCCTGGGCCGCCGCCTGATTCAGCACAAAGTCGCCGTCCTTTGTCCGGAGGTATCCGTCGCGGCTGACGGTAAACGCGCCGTCCCGCGTATACTTCACGGACGTCTCGCCAGCCTTGTTCGTAAAGGATATCGCAAAAAACCCGTCGCCGTCGAGCGCAAGGTCGTAATTGTTATCCGTCACGCGGAACGCGCCCTGCCCGTAATCCGTATAGCACTCGCCGATCTTGACGCCGAGGCTGACGTCGCCGATCCCCCTCGGCAGCCCGAACGCGGACGTGTCCTTGATCTTGATCGCCAGCATCTCGTCGAAAGACTGCGACGTCGACCCTTCCTTCTTGAAGCCGTTCGTCGCGGAATTGGCCAGGTTGTTCGTAAGCACATCCAGCCTGTTCTGCTGGTTTATCATCCCTGTATACGCAGTATATAACCCTTTTACCATAACGCCGCTCCTTTTCTGTTATCGCTATTCTTCCATCTTGCCCTTCCCGAACAAAAACTCCACATATTTCCCGGTCCCGATCGCAACGCACGTCATCGGCTCTTCCGCCGTCATCGTGTTGATCCCCGTCCGATCCTCGATCAGCTCCTCTAACCCGCGCAGCAGCGCGCCGCCCCCGGTCAGGATGATGCCCCGGTCCGCCACGTCCGCGGCCAGCTCCGGCGGCGTCTTCTCCAATACGCTGTGAACGGCCTCCACGATCTGGAGCGTCGCCTCGCGCAGCGCCTCTTCCGTCTCCTCGGAAGACACGGATACCGTCTTGGGGAGGCCCGTCACGAGATTCCGCCCGCGGACGTCCATCGTATCACTCTGCGCCAGCGGGAAGCAGGTCCCGATCTTGATCTTGATATCCTCCGCGGTACGTTCCCCGATCAGGAGGTTGTGCTTCTTCCTCATATAACGCACGATCGCCTCGTCGAAATCATCCCCGGCGATCTTAATGGACGTGCTGACGACCGTCCCGCCAAGGGAAATGACCGCGATGTCGGCCGTGCCGCCGCCAATGTCCACGATCATGTTGCCGCATGGCTTCGAGATATCGACGCCCGCCCCGATCGCCGCCGCGATCGGCTCTTCAATGATGGAGACGTCCCTCGCCCCTGCCTGGTACGTCGCGTCCTCCACCGCCTTCTTCTCCACTTCGGTAACGCCGCTCGGCACGCACACGCTGATCCGCGGCTTGCGGAAGTTCTTCTTGCCGAGGGCTTTCTGTATGAAATACTTCAGCATCTTCTCGGTAACGGTATAATCCGAGATCACGCCCTGGCGCAGCGGCCTCACCGCGACGATGTTCCCGGGCGTCCTGCCGAGCATCAGCCGCGCCTCTTCCCCGATCGCCTTTATCTTATTCGTATCCCGGTCAAACGCGACGACAGACGGCTCCTTCAATACGACTCCCTTACCTTTGATATATACAAGGATACTTGCTGTTCCCAAATCAATTCCAATATCTGCGGCCATTCGATTGTCCCCTTTCGTTTCCCTATCTGAGCTTCTTGGCACGGCCGCCCGGCACCTCCACGGCTGCTGCGCAGCCGCCCATCGGCCGCCTGCGGCGGCGGGCTGTTCCCCGGGCCGCGCTTTTGCGCGCAAAACCGCAGGTGCTTCCGCCCGCGCCGGGCAATCGCCCTTCTCTCACCTATTTCCCGGGCCATGGCCGGAAATGGCCTGGTTCTCCCGTGCTGATCAAAACTTATTTTTCCATATATAGTTACATTATATACAATCATCCGTAATTTTCAAAGTATTTTTTAGCAAAATATCAAAAAACATCCATTCTTAATTTTTTTCGTATCATTTCTTATAAAAGTTTATAGTATCTTAAGAATTTCCGTCAATTTCCCAGATATTTCCGAATATACCGCCCCGTGAAAGACGCCTCGTTCGCCGCGACCTCCTCCGGCGTTCCCTGGGCGACGACCGTCCCGCCGCCGTCCCCGCCTTCCGGGCCCATGTCGATGATATAGTCCGCCGTCTTGATCACGTCCAGGTTATGCTCGATGACGACGACCGTGTTGCCGCCCTCCGCTAAGCGGCGCAGGATCTCCGTCAGCTTATGCACATCCGCGAAATGAAGCCCCGTGGTCGGCTCGTCCAAAATGTAGATCGTCTTCCCCGTGCTGCGCCTGCTCAGTTCCGTCGCCAGCTTGATGCGCTGCGCCTCCCCGCCGGAAAGCGTCGTCGACGGCTGCCCCAGCTTGATATAGGAAAGCCCCACGTCGTAGAGCGTCTCGATCTTCCTGCGGATGGACGGGACGTTCCCGAAAAATTCCAGGGCTTCCTCCACCGTCATGTCCAGCACGTCGTAGATGCTCTTCCCTTTGTATTTTACCTCCAGCGTCTCCCGGTTGTAGCGTTTCCCGCCGCAGACCTCGCACGGGACGTAGACGTCCGGCAGGAAATGCATCTCGATCTTTAAGATGCCGTCCCCGGCGCACGCCTCGCACCGCCCGCCCTTGACATTAAAGCTGAACCGCCCCTTCGAGTAGCCTTTCGCCTTCGCGTCCGGCGTCGTGGCGAACAGCTCCCGGATCTGGTCGAACACCCCTGTATACGTCGCGGGGTTGGAACGCGGCGTCCGTCCGATCGGGGACTGGTCGATGTCGATGACTTTGTCCAACTGCTCCATCCCCTCGATGGCCCTGTGTTTCCCGGGGATCACACGCGCGCGGTTCAAGTCCCGGGCAAGCCGCTTGTACAGGATCTCGTTCGTCAGGGAGGACTTGCCCGACCCGGACACGCCCGTCACGCAGGTCATGACGCCCAGCGGGATGTCCACGTCAATGCCGCGCAGGTTATTTTCCCGCGCCCCCTTGATCTTCAAGAACCCGGTCGGCTTCCTCCGCTCCTTTGGGACGGGGATCTTCTTTTTCCCGCTCAGATAGGCCCCGGTAATGGAATCCGGGCTTGCCATGATCTCCTGCGCCGTCCCCTGCGCCACGAGACGGCCGCCATGCTCCCCTGCGCCCGGCCCGATATCCACGATATGGTCCGCCGCAAGCATCGTCTCTTCGTCATGCTCCACCACGATCAGCGTGTTCCCCAGATCCTTCAGGCTCTTTAACGTGCTTAGCAGCTTGTCGTTGTCGCGCTGGTGAAGCCCGATGCTCGGCTCGTCCAGGATATAAGCCACGCCCACAAGCCCCGACCCGATCTGCGTCGCTAAGCGGATGCGCTGCGCCTCCCCGCCGGAAAGCGTCCCGGTCGCCCGGGAGAGCGTCAGGTATTCCAGCCCGACGTCCACCAGAAAGCCGACCCGCGCCTTGATCTCCTTTAAGATCTGCGCGCCGATCAACTGCTGCTGCCTGCTCAGCTCCAGCCCTTCCAGGAACGCCTGCAGGTCCCGGATGGACATTGATGTCACCTCATGGATATTCTTGTCCGCGACCGTCACGGCAAGGGAGGATCGTTTCAGGCGCTGGCCGCCGCAGGCCTTGCAGGGCGTCACGCGCATGAACGTCTCATATTCCTGCTTCATCGTATCCGATCCCGTCTCCCGGTAACGCCGCTCCACATTCCGGATCAGCCCTTCAAACGCCACGTCGTAAACGCCTTCCCCACGCTGCCCCTTATAATGCACCTTGACTTCCTTCCCGCCCGTCCCATGGATCAGGACATGGCGGATCTTGGGCGGCAGCTCCCCGTACGGCGTATCCAGGCTGAACTTGTATTCTTCCGCCAGCGCCTCTAACGTCGCATGGGTAAAGCTCCCCTTCTCCGCGCTGGACTGCCAGCCCATCACCTGGATCGCGCCTTCCGAAAGGCTAAGCGACCTGTCCGGTATCATCAGATCCTCGTCAAACTCCATCCGGTAGCCCAGCCCGTAACATTCCGGGCATGCGCCGAACGGGTTGTTGAACGAAAAGCTCCTCGGCTCGATCTCGTCAACGCTGACGCCGCAGTCGGGGCAGGAAAAGCTCTGGGAAAAATTCACCGTCTCACCCCCGATGACGTCCACCATGAGCAAGCCGTCCGCAAGCTCCAGCACGTTTTCCACGGAATCCGTGAGGCGCTTCTCGATCCCCGGCTTCACGATCAGGCGGTCCACGACGATCTCAATGTCATGCTTGACGTTTTTTTCCAGCGGGATCTCTTCCGTCAGCTCATAGACGTTCCCGTCTACCTGGACGCGGACGTAGCCGCTGCGCTTCGCCCGCTCGAACAGCTTCTGGTGCATGCCCTTGCGCCCGCGCACGACCGGAGCGAGCAGTTGGATCCTGCTCCCTTCGGGCAGGGACATGATCTGATCCACCATCTGATCCACGGACTGCTTCCTGATCTCCCTGCCGCATACCGGGCAATGCGGGATCCCGATCCTCGCGTACAGCAGGCGGAAATAGTCGTAGATCTCCGTCACGGTCCCGACCGTGGAGCGGGGGTTGCGGTTCGTGGACTTCTGGTCGATGGAGATCGCCGGGGAAAGCCCCTCGATCTTCTCCACGTTCGGCTTTTCCATCTGCCCCAAGAACTGCCTGGCGTATGAGGAAAGCGATTCCATGTACCTGCGCTGCCCCTCGGCATAGATCGTGTCGAACGCAAGCGAGGACTTCCCCGACCCGCTCAGCCCGGTGAACACGACAAACTCGTTCCGCGGGATATCCACGTCTAAGTTCTTCAGGTTATGCTCGTTTGCGCCGCGTATCTTGATATATTTTCTCTCTGGTCTTTCCATTTCCCATGACTCCTTCTGCCTGTCAGCCGAACCGGGTCCTGCGCGCAAGCCTTGCCTGCGGGCCTTGGCGTGAGATCCGGGCCTGCTCCTGCAGGCATCTTCTGATCCGGATCCCTATGCGCGAGGGAGCAAGCGAGTGAGAGCGCAAAGCTCTCCCGCTTGCAGGCATCTTCTGATCCAAATCCCTGTGCGCCCCCGCATCTGGTCCCATCACTGCAGGTCCCGCAAATTCTTCTTCAGCTCTATCATCTTATCGCGCAGCTCCGCCGCAGCCTCAAAATTCAGCTCCGCCGCAGCCGCCTTCATCTTCTTCTGGATCTCCGCGATCAGCTTCTCCAATTCCTTCCTGCCCATGGATTCCGGGTCTTTCTCGAAACGGTATTCCTCCTTGGCGACTTTCTTGGAAATGCTGATCAGGTCGCGGACGGACTTCTTGATCGTCTCCGGGGTGATCCCATGCTCTTTATTATAGGCTTCCTGGATGCCGCGCCTGCGCTCCGTCTCCTCGATCGCGACACGCATGGACTCCGTGACGACGTCCGCGTACATGATGACATGCCCTTCCGAATTGCGCGCCGCCCGCCCGATCGTCTGGATGAGGGACGTCTCCGAGCGCAGGAACCCTTCCTTGTCCGCGTCCAGGATCGCCACGAGCGTGATCTCCGGGATGTCCAGCCCCTCGCGCAGCAGATTAATGCCCACCAGCACGTCGAAGATGTCCAGCCGCAGGTCGCGGATGATCTCCGCGCGCTCCAACGCGTCGATGTCGGAATGGAGATATTTTACCCGGATGCCTACCTCGCGCATATAATCGGTCAGATCCTCCGCCATCTTCTTCGTAAGCGTCGTGACCAGGACTTTATTATGGGCCGCCGCCTCCCGGTTGACTTCCCCGATCAGGTCGTCGATCTGCCCTTCGACCGGGCGCACCTCCACCCTGGGATCCAGCAGCCCGGTCGGGCGGATGATCTGCTCCGCCCGCAGAAGCTCATGCTCTTCCTCATAGACGTTCGGCGTCGCCGACACAAACAGCATCTGATCGATCTTGCCTTCAAATTCCTCAAAATTCAGGGGGCGGTTGTCTTTGGCCGACGGGAGGCGGAAGCCGTAATCCACCAGCGTCGTCTTCCGGGACTGGTCGCCCGCGTACATCCCCCGCACCTGCGGTATCGTGATATGGGACTCGTCCACGATGATCAGGAAATCGTCCTTGAAATAATCCATCAGCGTATGCGGCGTCGCACCTGCCGGAAGCCCCGCCAGATGGCGCGAGTAGTTCTCGATGCCGCTGCAGAATCCCGTCTCCTTGAGCATCTCGACGTCAAAATTCGTCCGCTCCGCGATCCGCTGCGCCTCTAAGAGCTTGTCCTCCCCCTTAAAAAAGCGCACGCGCTCTTCTAACTCTTTCTCGATCTCCCCACACGCCTTCCAGATCTTTTCCTGCGGCACGACATAATGGGACGCCGGGAACACGGCAAAATGCTCCAGCCTGCTCTTGATCTCCCCGGTCAGGACGTCTATTTCCGCGATCCGGTCTATCTCATCTCCGAAAAACTCTACCCGCACGGCCGTCTCCCCATAGTTCGCCGGGAAGATCTCCACGACGTCCCCACGCACGCGGAACGTCCCCCTGTGGAAATCCATGTCGCTGCGCGTGTACTGGATATCGATCAGCGCGCGGATCACCTCGTCCCGGTCCTTTTCCATGCCCGGACGCAAAGACACCATCATCCCCAGGTAGTCTTCCGGGCTGCCCAACCCGTAAATGCAGGACACCGACGCGATGACGACCACGTCCCTGCGCTCCACAAGCGCGGCCGTGGCGGAAAGGCGCAGCTTGTCGATCTCTTCGTTAATGGAGGAATCTTTCGCGATGTACGTATCTGTGGACGGCACATAGGCTTCCGGCTGATAATAATCGTAATAGCTCACAAAATACTCTACCGCGTTTTCCGGAAAAAATTCCTTGAACTCGCTGTATAACTGGGCAGCTAACGTCTTATTGTGCGCTATTACCAAAGTCGGCTTCTGTAACTGCTGTATCACATTCGCCATCGTGAAGGTCTTGCCGGATCCCGTAACCCCCAGTAAAGTCTGGAATTGATTGCCCTCCTGAAATCCCCTGACAAGGGCTTCGATCGCCTGCGGCTGGTCGCCGGTGGGTTTATAATCACTGTGCAATTTGAACAACATAGGTTCAAAATCTCCTCTATTTTCATAGTCAGAAAGTTCGTGCATTCGCCTAAAATTCGTCGAAGCAGATATCCTGTTTTCCCGAAAAAAAGTCTTTCGACGAATTTGGGTTACTCATTTATCTTTTCCATGCCAAACGAAAATCATAAAACCAAAGGAACAGTATACGCCGCATTTCAACGCTTCCATCTCATCTAATGATTCCACTTTAGGGCAAATTATATCATATTCATTCGCTCTTGTCTACAAAGCACAAACATTTGTTTGCATCTGAAAATTGAAATTTTTTGAAATTCCGCAGTAACAGTTCAGCCCAGGACTTTGCACTTGCCGCAAAGTCCGTAAGAACGTGTAAATTTTGCCGAGTGGGAATCCGGCTCACGCTCCGCTCTTTTCTGTCGTTTCCCCTTTCGGCAGCCTCCGGAAAAACCAGGCCGCGAAAAGGAGCGCGGCAGGGAACGACAGGAGGATCGCGGCTGCGCCTCCTGTATCCCCGCAAGCCCGCGGAAACGCGGCAGCAGCAGGATCAGAGGGATGAACAAAAGGCCGTTTCGGAACGCTGAGAGCAGCGACGCGCCAAGCCGTTTCCCCGTGCTTTGGAACAGCATTTCCGTCGTCATACAAAACGGGAGCAGCAGGTTCGCCAGGGCCTGAAGCCGGAGCGCCCGCGCCCCGACCGCGACAACCTCCGGGTCGTCCCGGAACACCGCGACCAGTTCCTCCGAAAAAAGGAACAAGACCGCGCACCCGACAAAGATGATCCCTTCAGCGGCGGCTGCCGTAAAGCGGAATCCTTTCCGGATACGCCCATATTTCCCCGCGCCGTAATTGAATGCGGAGACAGGCTGGAATCCCTGCCCGATCCCGAGCGCGATGGAGAACGCGAAGAAAATGATCCTCGAAACAATGCTCATGCCCGCGACCGCCGCGTCCCCATATGCCGCGCACTGCGAATTGAGCAGCACCGTGTTAAAGCTGTTCAGCCCCTGCCGGAGCAGGCTTGGGAAGCCAGTCGCCATGATGTTGAAAAGCTGCGACACGTCCCCTTTCCCCACGTTTCGGATGCTGATCCTGGATTCCGTTTTCCCCGACAAAAACATAAAAAGCAAGATCCCCCAACTGACGATCTGGCTTAACGCCGTGGACAGGCCCGCGCCTGCGATCCCCATATGGAAGCCAAACATGAGGATCGGGTCGCCCGCCATGTTCAGGACCGCGCCCGTCATCAGCCCGACCATGCCAAGAGCCGCTTTCCCCTCGTAACGCAGGATATTGTTCAGAGTCAGGCTTCCGCACATGAACGGGGCCGCGGCCAGGATATACGAGATATACGTTTTCGCATACGGGGCAATGGTTTCCGTGCTTCCAAGCAGCATCACGATATCCCCCAAAAACAGGAACCCCGCCAGCGCGATCAGAAGCCCGCAGCCCATGGACGCAAAAAATCCCATGGACGCAAAGCGCGACGCGCTTTCCGGATCCCGCCTCCCAAGCTCCCGGGAAAGGATGCTGCCCGCGCCCTGCCCGAACATGAACCCAAACGCCTGTATGACCGCCATGAATCCGAAGACGACCCCGACCGCCCCGCTCGCGCTCGTGCCGAGCCGCCCTACAAAAGCCGTGTCCACAAGGTTGTAGATATTATTTACCAGCATCGAGATCACGCTTGGTATGGACAGCGTAAAAATAAGCCTGG
Source organism: uncultured Lachnospiraceae bacterium (assembly GCA_947626795.1). GTDB lineage: Bacteria > Bacillota > Clostridia > Lachnospirales > Lachnospiraceae > Petralouisia. Next base: position 1,427 of record CANQTH010000025.1, on the reverse strand, counting down.
ATACAGGCGTCGCTGTCATTTTCTCATATTGTAAATCCTCTTCCGTCCCACGCATCTGATTCCCACCCCTTTGCCTCTCTCATTTCGCGCCGCATGCCAAAAGTTCCTGTTCCAACGCCTTCTTGCTGCGCCGCGCGACCGGGACTTTTTCCCCGGTCGCCAGGACCGCCGCGCCGTTCTCCAGCGACAGAACCTTCCGCAAGTTCACGATATAGCTCCTGTGGCACGCAAAAAACAGCCCCGGATCCAGTTGGGCCGCCCACTGCTTCAAGGGCTGCTCGCTCCGATAATCCGAACGCTCCGTAAAAATGTGGACGGCGTTCCCCTCCGCCATAAGGTACAGGATATCTTTCTGGAAAATCTCGCGCTCCACCCCGTCTAAGCACGCGCGGATCTTCCGCATCCCGGCCAGACGCTCCAGCACCCCGTCCACAGCTTCAAACAGTTCCTCTTTCACGATGGGCTTCGTCACAAACCGGAACGCCCCGATCTTGAACGCGTCCTTGTAACGGTCCTCCCGCCCCGTCAGCATGACGATCCGGTAATCCTTCCCCTGCCGTTCCAACGCCCGCGCCGCCTCAATCCCATCCATCCCAGGCATATCGATGTCCAGCAATAAAAAATCTGGCGTCCCTTCAAACGCCAGCAATTCTTCCGCGGAATACAAATGGCGCAATTCACAGGACAGCCCGCGCGCTTCCCCATAGAGGCGCATCAATCCCTCGACCGCGTCATGCACATGGCCGTCGTCGTCGCAGACGGCCGCCGCTAATTTCGCTTGTTCTTCCACAACTTCCCCTCCCGCATGGCATCCTGGTTTTTCTTCATTATAAAACCAATGCGTCCGATTGTCAAACGCCCGCCCCGCCGAAGAGGAAGTAAATTCGCTTCACAAATGAAGCCTGCTCACCCCTGTTTCATGTTCTTACGCATCCAGGCAGCAAGATGCCTGGATGCTGTGTGAAACAATAACTTGACTTTCCGAATTCCCTGTTAAATAGAGAGAAAACACAAAGCTCCCGCAAGATACTTTGCTTTCGATGGCTTCAGTAAAAATACGGAAGTGAAAAAGAGAAAATGAGCAACGAAGGAATTGCCGCTCACGCATCCTCCGGCAGAAGTTCCAGGATCTCTTCCGGACTTCTCTGCGGGTTCTCCGACACTGCCCGGTAGATCGGCTCCAGCGCCTGCTCCTCTTCCTCTAAGTCCTCGGCAATTTCTTCCAGGGACTTCCCGCGCTGCAGCTTCTTCCTCGTCATGGCGATCAGGGTCAGGGTGCTGCCACGCTTTTGGCCGCGGCGCATCCCCTGTTCCAGGCCTTCCTCCCGCGCGATCTCCCTCTCGCTCGCGATATGCGCCTCCTCATCATATTCAAACAATATCATCTCACATACCTCCGCCCTATGCTCGCTCAGCAATTTCCTCAA
>CANQTH010000024.1 GCA_947626795.1 uncultured Lachnospiraceae bacterium | reverse complement strand
GAAAGAAACAGTTCTGAGGTCATTTTTCTTTAGGGACAGTCTTTTTCGTGTCAACTGACAATTCTTTTACTTCATCCCGCCTGATCAAACCGCTTGATTTGCATCCGATTTCATACTATAATATCCATGTCCGATTTCGCGCTTGGGAGGTTTATCATGAACGACACGCTATTTGAAAAAATCAGCAGAAGAATTATAACGGCGGTGAAATTTTTATGAAATCGGTAAAAAATATGACGTCAGGGCCTCCCTTACGTATCCTCTTTTCGTTCGCGCTGCCTTTGATGGTCGGAAATGTTTTTCAGCAGTTGTATACGATCGTGGATTCCATGGTCGTCGGCAAAGCGCTCGGGCTTCATGCGCTGGCGGCTATTGGCAATGGGGAATGGCTCAACTGGCTTGTTTTGAGCATGGTACAGGGATTCGCGCAGGGGTTTTCCATCCGTCTTGCGCAGGATTTTGGCGCAAACGACATCGGGCGGCTGAAAAAAACTTACGCTACGTCGCTGCGGCTTTCCATCCTGTGCGCGGCGGCCGTACTCTGCGCCGCGTTTGCCGCGCTAAGGCCGATCCTGCATCTTTTGCATACTCCCGCTGAAATATTTCCGATCACCGTCACTTATCTGAGCGTGATCTTTGCGGGCATTCCCATTGTCATGGCGTACAATTTCGGGGCGTCTGTCCTGCGTTCGCTTGGCAACAGCCAAACGCCCTTGAAGGCCATGATCGCCGCATCCATATGCAATATTGCCCTCGACCTTCTGTTTGTGATCGTGTTCCACTGGGGCGTCGCGGGCGCTGCCGCCGCTACGCTGGTCGGCCAGGCTGTGTCGGCGGCCATCTGCTACCTTTCGCTCAGGAAGATCGATGTGATACGGACGCAAGACCGAACGCACACTTCCGATCTTCCCCACGCGCGCCTTTCGCCCAGGAAGATCGGCGCGATACGGGCTCCGAGATCGGAACGCCGTTTTGACAGGGGGATTGCCGCGGAACTTCTGAAACTTGCCATGCCGTTTGCCTTTCAGAACGTGATCATTTCGGTGGGCGGGCTTGTCGTCCAGTTCGTCGTCAACGGCTACGGCGTTTTGTATATAGCGGGATTCACCGCCACCAATAAGCTGTATGGCGTTTTGGAAATCGCGGCGATCTCTTATGGCTTTGCCCTCACCACCTATGTCGGCCAGAATTACGGCGCGGGCCAGATCAGGCGCATCACGAAAGGCGTCCATACCGGAGCTTTGATGGGGATTGTGACAGCCGCCCTCATCAGCGCGGCGATGTTCCTGTTTGGCAGGCAGATCGTCGGGGCATTTATTTCCGGAGATCCGAAAGACGCGGCGGCGACGGTCGAGATCGCCTATCATTATCTTTGCGTCATGGCGGCGTTCCTGCCCGTCCTTTATTTGCTGCATATTTACCGTTCTTCCCTGCAGGGGCTTGGCGACACGGTCATGCCGATGGCATCGGGCGGGGCGGAGCTTGTGATGCGCGTATTGGTCATTCTTTTTCTGCCGGGGCTTATTGGAAATGAAGGCCTCTTTTGGGCGGAGGTTCTTGCGTGGGCGGGCGCGGACGTGGTGCTTCTGTCCAGCTATTACATCCGAATGGCGGGCATCGGCAAACGATTCTAAGCAGACGGCCACGGGATTTTGTAATAGTTCAGCCTTCGGCTTCACAGTTACGGAATTTTTGCAAAGAATTTTTTCTTCATATTAATTTTTGGCTTTTTTTTCCGATATACATAATAGAGACTATGCAATGAGGTTACGGATAACCAGATCAAATTTTTGCCAAGGAGGGACAAAGACCATGAATGTAAATGGAATTAACAATGTAAACAGCGCGGTTGCTTCTTATTCCACATCCGCGCAGCAGAATGCAAAAGCAGCGGAAGAGGCGGAATCTTCTTCCGTCGTAGCAAAAGACGAGGGCGTCGTATATGAGAAAGGCGAGGCTTCCAGCACATCCTCTTCGAAGGGCATTTATTCCAGGGATGATATCGTTGCCCGCTTAAAGAAAGACGCCGAGGACCGGACGGCTCAGCTTCGGAGCTTAGTGGAAAAGATGATGACGAGCCAGGGCACGAAGATCGGCCAGGCCGACAGTATGTGGAAATTCCTCGCGAGCGGCAATTATACCGTAAGCCCGGAGATCAAGGCGCAGGCGCAGGCTGATATCGCGGAGGACGGCTACTGGGGCGTTGAGAAGACCTCGGATCGCATCATTGAATTTGCAAAGGCCTTAACCGGAGGCGACGAGTCCAAGATCGAAGAGATGCGCAAGGCGTTTGAAAAGGGCTTCAAGCAGGCTACCGGGGCGTGGGGTTCCGACCTGCCTGACATCTCGCAGCGCACTTACGACGCAGTCATGAAGAAATTTGACGAATGGGCTGGCGTCAACAAGGAAACATCCGAAGAAGACGCTTCCACAAAAGTAGAAGCATCCGTATAATAAGGAGATCATATCCCGGAGCATACAGGGGCTGCCGCGCATCCTTCGCGCGGCAGCCCCTTAAAAAATGATTTCAGCCCGCTCCTCATTCTCCAGCGATCGCCTTCCGCTCCTCGCAAAATATGCCACTTGACGAAGCAGCCGCGCCCGCTCCTCATTCTCCAGCGATCGCTCCCCGCTCCGGCGCGCCCTCCTGCGGGCCGGCCAGATCCAGCTTCCCCTCGCTGTGCTGCTCAAAACGCTTCTCGATCTTGACAAGCATATCCGCGTATTCCTTCAATTCCTCTTCCAGCTCCTCCCGGTTCTCCCGCTCGCTCTTCTTATACAAGATCCGATGCTCCATGCTCGCCCAGAAATCCATGGAGATCGTCCGAAGCTGAACCTCCACCGGGAAATACTCCATCCCGTCCAGGCAATATACCGGAAGCGCGACAATGACGTGGTAGCTCCGATAGCCGTTCGCCTTCGGGCTGCGGATATAATCGCATTCCCGGATCACGATCAGGTCCGTCTGCCGCTTGAGCGCATTCGTCAGATTATAAACGTCGTCCACGAAATAACAGATGACGCGCACCCCCGCGATGTCCTGCAGATAATCCTTGGCATTCATCACGGTAGGCTCCTTGCCCTTCCGGGCCAATTTCCCTTCCAGGCTCTTCTTCGTCTTGATCCTGCTCTGGATATTGTGGATCGGGACGCCGGAAGACCCGCGGTATAAATTGTGCTTCAACACGTTCAGCCTGGCCAGCAGGACTTCCTTCGCGTCCGCATACGGCTGGATAAACGTATAATATTCTTCGTCTGACATTAAAAACCCCCCTTAAAGCCGCTCTCTCGCTTTTCTCCTATTATAGCAGACTTTAAGTGGGGAAACATAAAATTTTTGGATAGAAATGATTAAAAATCTATGAAAATTTGTAAATTTTTGTCATCTGTCCCGCGATTCGATCACAAGCAGCGTCCCTTCCCGGAAGGAAACCTCCGCCCGCTCCCCGACAATCTCATTGCTCACCCCCAGCGAATGATAGCATTCCAGCACAGCGTCGCGAAGCGGATACTTGAACCCGGTCAGCGTAAGCCCCCGCACCTGCGGGGTAAACGGAAAAAGCGAAACATACGTCCCGTACTGTTCCCCCCGGCTCAGCGAAAAACTGCTCCTCGCCAGGCGGATGCGGTTGTTCGGGTCGGCCATGACGCATTCCGCCCCCCGCTCCATCGCCATGCCCAACAGATGGATGTTGCCCATCACATGGTCGATGCGGCTGCCCGTGGCCCCCAGCAGGTGGATGGAATCGCAGCCCTTCCCGATCGCCGTCCGTATGGCGATCTCCGTGTCCGTCTCGTCTTTCTCCGGCTCGAACCGCAGGATCTTCGCCTTCCCTTCCCGCGCAAAATGCGACAATTCCTTCGGATCGGCGGAATCGAAATCGCCCACGATATAATCCGGCGTCCGCCCGCTCCGGCAAAAAAAGCCCATGCCGGAATCCACCGCGATCGCCATGTCCCATGCGTGCCGCCGGATGTAATCCTCCGCAAAAGCGTCCTCCAGACGCCCGCCTGTCACGACCAATGCCCGCATCCTCTCTCCTCCCGCCTTTCCGCGCCTTCCGCCTGTTCTCTTCTTAATTTGCCGCGACCGTTCAGCCTTCCATATTCCCTCCTGGCTGAACGGCTGTGACAGCTCAGCCTTGCGGCTTCCCCTTCCTGTCCAAATCTCCGCATCCCCACGGACTTTGCAGCAGGCGCAAAGTCCCCGGCTGAATGATTATGAACGGCTTCCCCGCTTTATGATCTTCATAAAGCGCGGCAGGAAAGCCGCCTTGGGATACGCGCTCGCGAACGGCTTCCCCGCTTTATGATCTTCATAAAACGCGAACAGCTTCCCTACTTCATGATCTGCAGGAAGTCCCTCACGTTCTGCCCGATGTCCCCGCGGAATACCGCGCTCCCGGAGACGATGACGTTCGCCCCCGCGTCCAGGATCTCCCTCACGTTGGAAAGCGTGATGCCGCCGTCCACCTCGATGTCCGTCTTCAGCCCGCGCTTCTCGATCATGCGCCGCAGCGCGCGGATCTTGTCCAGGGAATACGGGATGAACTTCTGCCCGCCGAACCCGGGGTTCACCGTCATGATCAATACCATATCCAGCTTGGGCAGCACATATTCCAGGACGCCTAAGTCCGTCGCCGGGTTCAAGGCCACGGACGCCAGCACGCCCAGGCCGCGGATCTCCTCGATCGTCCGGTCAAGATGCGTGCAGCTCTCCGCATGCACCGTGATGATATCCGCGCCGCAGTCCACAAATTCCTTTATGTAGCGCGACGGCTCCTCGATCATCAGATGCACGTCGAAGATCCGTTCCGTGCAGGGCCGGATGGACCGGATCAGCGGCATCCCGAAAGAAATGCTCGGCACAAACATCCCATCCATAACGTCGATATGCACATACTGGGCGCCCGCCTCGTCAATGCGCGCGACCTGCTCCCCCAAGCGCGAAAAATCAGCAGCTAAAATCGATGGCGATAAACAATTCATGACTACCTCTCCTCACTAATATTTTCTGATGTTTTTCAGCTCCTCGTACAGCGCCGCGTAATTCCCGTACCGGACGGGACTGATCTTCCCTTCGTCAAGTGCCTGCCTGACCCCGCAGCCCGGCTCATGGATATGGCTGCAGCCCTGGAAACGGCACTCTTCCCCATACTCCAAAAATTCCGGGAAAAACAGCTTTAAGCTCTCCTCCTCTATCCCTAAGCCCGCGCCCTTCTGCCCGCCGCCGGAAGCCGTCAGGCATAAGGAGCTGAACCCCGGCGTGTCCATGATATAAGACTGGCCTTCCAGATGGATGAGCTGGGAATGGCGGGTCGTATGCCGCCCGCGCCCGATCTTCCCGCTGATCTCCCCCGTCTCCATCCCTGCCTCCGGCTGGAGCAGGTTGATCAGGGACGACTTTCCCACGCCGGACGGCCCGGCCACCGCCGTCGTCTTCTGCGCCAGCGCGTCCCGCAGCGGCCCGATCCCCACGCCCTCCTTCGCGCTCACGAAAAAGAGCTTATAGCCGCTGGCCGCGTAGATCCCGCGCAGCCGTTCCAGCTCCTCCAGCCCAGCCAGATCCGCCTTGTTAAAGCAGATGGCCGTCTCCACCCGCTGGCTCTCCATCATGACCAAAAAACGGTCCAGCAGGTTCAAGTTGGGCTTCGGCTTATCCGCCGCGAAGATGACGAGCACCTGATCCACATTCGCCACCGCCGGGCGGATCAGCTCATTTTTCCGGGGGAATATCCGCACGACATTCCCCGTCTTCTCTTCCAGGCTGATCGGGTCGATCTCCACGGCGTCCCCGACTAAGGGCTTGATCTTCTCTTTCCGGAAAATGCCTTTCGCCTTGCACTCAAAGACCCCGGCTCCCACAATATGCACATAGTAGAAGCCCGCGATCCCTTTTACGATCCTCCCTTGCATATCCGCTTCCCGTCACTCCTGGCTGAACGGGACGCTGTTGATCGTGCTTTCTTCCGTATCCTCGATCAGGCCTCCCTCTTCGTCCAGATAGCTCCATTTCCAATCGATCCGGAAATATCCCTCTGTGCAGTTCTCGATATTGCCCTGGTTGATCGTGTAGGGGAATGAATTCGCGACCCAGGTGTTGATCTTCTCGTCCCCGCCCATCTTGTAAAGCGTGATCACGGCCTCCACGCTCACGGCGTCGTCCGGGATGCGGTCGAGCTTCTTGATCGTGTAGTTGCTCAGGGAGTAGTAGAGCGTCGTGATCTTCTTGCCCAGGCTGACGACGATCGTGACCGTCGTCCCCCGCTCCACCTGCTTCCCTTCCACGATGCTCTGGCTGATGACGTTCCCTTCCAGTATCTCGTCGTTGTAGTCGGAAGACACCGCCACGTTCAGCCCCATGTCGGCCAACTGCTGCTTCGCCTCCGCCTCCGGCAGGTTCAGCACATTCGGCACCGTGACCGGTTCGCTCCCGCGGCTTATGATGATCGTCACCGTATCGCCCGCCCTGGCCTTCGCGCCCGCTTCCGGGCTTTGGGAAATGACGGTCCCATCCGGCGACTCCTCGCTGTACTCATAATCATATCCTACCAAAAACCCTGCGTTCCCGATGATCTCGCTCGCCTCGTCCTTGCTGCGGCCGCGCACATCCGGCACGTCGGTCTCCCCGACGCCGCTGCTGACCATGACCGTGACCGTCGTATTCTCCTCGATCATCGCGCCCGGCTCCTCGCTCTGGGAAACGATCTGCCCTTCCGGATAAGTGTCCGAGGCCTCCTCGCCGCCCCGCACGATCCCGAGCGCACGCTCGTTCAGCGCGTCCCTTGCCTCTTCAAACGTCATGCCCCTTACGTCGATCATCTCGACCTTGCCTTCGTCGCTGTCCTCTTCCGGCGACTCCGCCTCGTCCTCCTGAACCGGCTGCTGCAGGTCGTTCCCCTCGTTCTGGTTCCCGCCGCCAAACTTGAACAGCCCCATGACGCTCCCAATCAGGTAGACGATGATGATCACGATCACGACGGCTGCCACGATCCCCATGATCGTGACGGCTTTTTCCATCCTGGGATTCAAAAATCCCGGATCGTCCTCGTCGTCCTCCTCCTCTTCCTCGTCGTCCCCGGCTTCTTCTTCCTCCTGGTAATAGAGATTCTTCGTCTGCTCCTTGATGGCCTCCACTTCCTCGGCCTTCATGACCTTCGTCTTTTCCTGCTGCCCGACCGGAACCATCACGACGAAATCCTCGTCCGGGCTGATCAGGGCCTTCTTTAAGTCAACCAGCAGGCTCCCGATGTCGTCGTAGCGGCGGTCCGGGCTTTTCTGCGTGCATTTCAGGATGATCTTTTCCAGGCTGACCGGAAGGTTCGGCGCGTAAGCGGTCGGCGGCGTCATTTCCTCCTGCAAGTGCTGGATGGCGATCGAGACTGTGGACTCCCCGTCAAACGGCACGCGCCCCGTCACCATCTCGTACATGACGATGCCGAGGGAATAAATATCGCTCTTCCCGTCCACGAACCCGTTGCGCGCCTGCTCGGGCGACGCGTAATGCACGGATCCCATGACGTCGGAATTGATGGTGTGGGTCGTCGCCGCGCGCGCGATGCCGAAATCCGTCACCTTCACCTTCCCTTCCGTAGAGATGATGATATTCTGCGGCTTGATGTCCCTGTGGATGATATGCTTGTTATGCGCGGCCTCGATCCCCCTGCCCACCTGGATGGCGATGCTGACCGCCTCCTTGAAGGATAACTGTCCCTTTTTCTCGATATATGTCTTTAGCGTGATCCCCTCGACGTACTCCATGACGATATAATGGATGGCGTTCTCGCTGCCGACGTCATAGATATTGACGATGTTGGGATGCTCAAGCACGGCCGCCGACTGGGCCTCCGTGCGGAATTTCGTTACAAAGTTCACATCTTCGGAAAACTCCTGCTTCAAGACCTTGATGCCGACGAAACGCCCGAGGATATGATCCTTCGCCTTATAGACGTCCGCCATGCCCCCGGTGCCTACTTTCCCCAAGATCTCGTATCGGTCCGCTATAAAAGTTCCCTCTTTTAACATACTTTCACCTCACCTGAAAATGGCTCCGCCAAAATTACGGTAATGTTGTCATTCCCGCCGCGCGCATTCGCCGCGTCGACCAACGCGCCCACGGCCGCCGCCGAACCCTGCCGGCCGGCTATGTCAAAAATCTCCCGATCGCCCAACATATCCGTCAGGCCGTCGGAACACATTAAGATCCTGTCTCCCTTACCAAGCTCCACTTCAAAGAAATCCACGTCAATGTCATGCCCTCCCCCGATGGCCCGTGTGATGATGTTGCGGTCCGGATGCATCCGCGCCTCTTCCGGCGCGATCTCCCCCCTGCGCACCATTTCCTGGACATAGGAATGATCCTTCGTCACCTGCACGATGGTATCGTTTAGCAGGTACAGCCTGCTGTCCCCGACGTTCGCCACATACAGCGCGCCGTCGATCACCGTCGCCGCCACGACCGTCGTTCCCATGCCCTCTAAGTCGATATCCGTCTGCGATTTTTCCATGACCGACTCGTTCGCCTGCCAGATCGCGTCTTTCAAAACCGCGACCGGGGCTCCGTCCCTGCTGCGCTTCACAAAATCCACAATTGCTTCCACCGTATACCTTGAGGCATAATCCCCCGCATTATGGCCGCCCATGCCGTCCGCCAAGATCAAGAGGTTCGGCAGGTTTCCAACCGGGGTCTCAGAAGTATACATATAGTCCTGGTTCATCTCGCGTCTTTTCCCTGTATCCGTCTTGGAAAAAGCCTTCATGGTCTTTGCCTCCCTTTCCGCTTTCGCAGTTGCCTGTCCCTGGAATATGCCGATATCCATTCTTTTATCTTACCATAGAAGCAGCAAAAGGGCAAGGAAAAACAATCGCCTTGCCCTGCCGCCGCGCAGCCGTTCGGCCTTCCGGCTTCTCTGCTGCGGGATCTTCTTATTTCTTGCCCGTGGAATATGGGATCTCATAGCCCGCCGTCTGGCTCGCCTGCCTCTCCCACTTCACCGCAATGGCTTTTTTCTTCGCCAGCTCACAATTCCTTCCCGCTCCCATACCGCCTGCGGAGCTGCCCGCAGGCTCCATCGATGTCCCGTCCCATCTCCCGGCGCACCGTGGCGTTCACGCCGAGCCGCTCCAGCTTCTCTTTGAATTTCTGCACGGCCGCCCGCTCCGGCTGCGCGTACCCCCGCTCGCGGACGGGGTTAACCGGGATCAGGTTCACATGGCAGTTCAGCCCCCTTAACAGCTCCGCAAGCTGCCTCGCGTCCTGCCCCGTGTCATTGACGCCCGCCATCAGGCTGTATTCAAACGTGACGCGCCGCCCGGTCCGCGCAAAATAATGCCTGCACGCGTCGATCACTTCATGGATCTCGTATTTCGCCGCGATCGGCATGAGCGCGAGGCGCTTTTCCTGCGTGGGCGCATGGAGGGAAACCGCAAGCGTGAGCTGCAGCTTCTCCTCCGCTAAGCTGCGCATCTGCGGCACAAGCCCGCAAGTGGACACCGTGACGTTCCGCCCGCTGATGTTTTCCCCGCCTTCGCCCGTAAGGATCTGCAAAAACTTCAGCAGGTTCTGGTAATTGTCCAGCGGCTCGCCCATCCCCATCACGACGACGTTGGAAACGCGTTCCCCGACGTCTTCCCGGATGCGGTACACCTGTTCGAGCATCTCCCCGGGCGTCAAGTTCCTCGCCAGCCCGTCCAGCGTGGAAGCGCAGAAGCGGCATCCCATCCGGCAGCCCGCCTGGGAGGAGACGCATACGCTGTTCCCATGCTTGTAGCGCAGGAACACGCTCTCCACCAGATTGCCGTCCGGCAGGGCGAACAGGTATTTCCGCGTGCCGTCCAGCTTCGACTGCTGCACCCGCGCCTGCCTTAGCACGGAAAGCGTGCAGGCCTCCGCCAGCTTTTCCCGTAATTGTTTGGAAAAATCCGTCATTTCCCCAAAATCCGTAATATGCTTCTGATGCAGCCAGGAGTACGCCTGTTTCGCCCGGAACGGTTTCTCTCCCAGCGACACGAAGAATTCTTTCAATTCTTCCAGGTCGTAAGACCTGATATCCGCTTTTTCCATCGTTCGCCCCTTATCTTACCGCGCCCTTCCCAGACGCTTCACTTACGCGCTGCCCGGCGCGCCTTCCCGATCGCTCCTCCCATGCCTTCCCGGTCGTCCCGCTTACGCCCGGCGCGCCTTCCCGGATGCTCCACCTGCGTCCTTCCGATCGCCTCGCTTAACGCCTAGCGCACCTTCCCAGATGCCTTGCTTACGCGCTGCCCGGTGCGCCTTCCTGGCCGCTCCGTCTGCGCCCTTCCAGACGCCCCGCCTACGCCCGGCGTGTCAGCCGCGCCAGGAAAAATCCGTCCTGCTTCCCGGCCTGCGGGAAGATCTGCCGCTGCCTCTCTAATATGAACTGCGGATGCTCCCGCAAAAACCACGCGACGTTCTCCTCGTTCTCGGAAGCGTTGATCGTGCAAGTGCTGTACAACAACACGCCGCCCGGCTTCACATATTGCTGCACCGTATGCAGGATCTCCCGCTGCAGGGCGGCCAGCTCCCCGCAGGCTTCTTTCGTCATCCGATATTTGATATCCGCTTTTTTCCCCAGGACGCCAAGCCCGGAACACGGCAGGTCGGCCATCACAAGATCGGCCTTCCCGACCCTGCTCTCGTCCAGCACGCGCGCGTCCGCCACGACTGCGGAAATGTTCTCCATCCGGCAGCGGCGGATATTTTCCCGGATGAGCGACACCTTGCGCTCCGTTAAATCCCGCGCCTCCACAAGCCCCGTGCCTTCCATCAGTTCCGCGATATGCAGGCTCTTCCCGCCGGGCGCGGCGCATACGTCCATGACGTAAGCCCCCTTCTTCGGTTCCGCCCACAGGGCGGCGTGCATGGAGCTTACGTCCTGCACGTAAAATTTTCCTTCCCGGAACGCGGGGATCCGCCCCAGGGAATCATACCCGGAGATCAGAAGCGCGTTTTCCAGCCCTTCCGGCTCGGACACCCGGATACGCATCTCCTCCAGCTCCCGTTTCAGCTCTTCCTTCCCCGTCCGCGCCGGATTGACGCGGATGGACGTCGGCGCCTCTTCCAAAAACGCCTGCAGGAAGCCCTCGACCTGCCCGACCGGGTAAGAGCTTTCCCACATCTCTAAGATCCATTCCGGCATCGAGTAACGGACGGACAGATACGCGTTCAGGTTCTCTTCCCTGCTCGGCAGCGCAAGACCGCCCAGATTGCGGCTGACGCTGCGCAGCACCCCGTTCACGAACCCCGAAAGATTGCCGAATCCCCGCTTTTTCGCCAGCTTCACGGCCTCGTCGCACGTAGCGGACGGCGGGATGGAGTCCATGTATCTCAGCTCATAGACGCCGCTCCTTAAAATGCAGCGGATCACGGGCTTCATGCGCTTTGCCTTCACTTTGGAGAACTGATCCAGCACATAGTCGATCCAGATCATATGCTCCAGCGTCCCCTCGCACACCCGCTTGATGAAGCTGCGCTCCTGCTTTTCCAAATACTGATGCTTGTCCAGGATGGCGCGGATGGCGACATGGCTGTACTCGCCGTCCCGCGTCACCGCCAGCAGCGCGTCCAACACCAGTTCCCGAAGATTCACCTTTCCCATATCCGTTTCCTTTCCGCGCGCGACCGCCACGCCTGACGGCCTTTCAATCGTCCCGATCCCGGCCGCCAAACAAAAGAACCAGCCGCAGGAGCTGCAGGATCGCAGAAGCCGCGCTCGCGACGTACGTCAGGGCCGCCGCGCCCAAGACTTTCCTCGTCCCGCGCAGCTCCTCCTCGCCCAGGATCCCGGTCTGCCCCAAAATACGCACGGCGCGCCGCGACGCATTGAACTCCACCGGGAGCGTGACGAGCTGGAACAATACGGCAAGGGAAAAGCACAAGATCCCCAGATTGATCAAGAGGCTCCCTGTGCTGCTGGTGAAGAACAGCCCGATCAAGATCAGCGGCCAGGCGATCGTCGAGCCGAAATTCGCCACCGGGACGATCGCGCTGCGGATCGCCAACGGCGCGTACGACTGCTGATGCTGGATGGCATGTCCGCACTCATGCGCCGCCACGCCCACCGCCGCCACGGAATTGGACGCATACGTGCTGTCCGAGAGCCGCAGGACCTTGCTGCGCGGGTCGTAATGATCGGTCAGGCTGCCGGAAATATGCTGCACCGACACATCGTAGATCCCCGCCGAGCGCAAGATCTTCTCCGCCGCCTGCGCGCCCGTCATGCCTGACATGCTCCGCACCCGGTCATATCGGTTGAACGTCGTCTTCACCCTCGCCGACGCCAAAAGGCAGATCACCGCCCCGACGATCACCAAAAAATACGTTGGGTCAAAATAGTATCCGTAATAATATGGCATAGTCCTTCCTCCTATCCTACTTTTCTTCTTTCCCAAGCCTGCTTCCGGCCTCTACCGGGCAGCCGCGCAGGAACGCGTCCGCCGCCATCCGTTTCTTCCCTTCCAACTGCACCTCTTCCAGGATCAGGACGCCGTCCCCGGACTGCACCTCGAACCGCCCCTTCCCGGCCGATAAGACCGTCCCGGGGGGCGGCGTTTTCGCGTCCCCGCCTGAGGATGAGCCAGGCGCCCCCGCGCTTTTTCCTTCTTCCTTCACGGAAGATTTCCAGATCTTCAATGTCTTCCCGCCCAGATACGTGTACGCGCTCGGCCAGGGATCCAGCCCCCGGACAAGCCGCTCGATCTGGGCCGCGCCCTTCGACCAGTCGATTTCCCCCAACTGCTTTTTTATGATCCGCGTATAAGTCGCTTCCCCGTCTTCCTGCGGCTCGTAAGCCGCCGTCCCGTCCTCGATCGCCGCCAGGGTCTTGACGCAGAGCGCGGCGCCCGCCTGCGCCAGCCGCTCAAACAGGCTGCCTCCCGTCTCTTTTGGATCCAGCGCGACTTCCTCCCGGAAGATGACGTCCCCGGTATCCAGCCCCTCGTCCATGCGCATCGTCGTCACCCCGGAGACGGCTTCCCCGTTGATGACCGCCCATTGGATGGGGGACGCGCCGCGGTACTTCGGCAGCAGCGACGCATGGACGTTGACGCATCCATAGCGCGGCGCCTCCAAGATCTCTTTTGGCAGGATCTGCCCGAAGGCCGCCACGACGGCCACGTCCGCCTCATAACCGCGCAGACGGGCGGCGCACGCCGCGTCGCGTATGCGCGCAGGCTGGTAGACCTCCAGGCCATGCGCCAGCGCCGCCTCTTTTACCGGAGGGAACTGCACGGCCTTCCCGCGCCCCTTCGGCTTATCCGGCTGCGTCACCACGAGCGCGATCTCATGCCCCGCCTCGATCAGCTTTTCCAGGATGCCCACGGAAAAATCCGGCGTCCCCATAAAGATCACTCTCATTCCTCATCCTCCTCGGAAGCGTCGTGCAGGCCGCCCTCCACTTTTTCCACATACATATGCCCGTCCAGATGGTCGATCTCATGGCAGAACGCTCGCGCGAGCAGATCCTCCGCCTCCATCTCGAACCGCTCCATGGCCTCATTCCACGCCTCTACCTTCACATAAGAGGGCCTGCGCACTTTCCCGACCTTCCCGGGCAGGCTTAAGCAGCCTTCGTCCTCAAACGTCTCCCCACGCGCCTCCATCACGCGCGGATTGATCAAGACCACGGGGCCGTCCCCGATATCCACGACCGCCAGCCGCTTCAATATGCCGACCTGCGGGGCGGCCAGCCCCACGCCGTCCGCCGCGTACATCGTCTCCAGCATATCGTCGATCAGCGTCCGGATCTTGGGCGTGACTTCCGTCACCTCCCTGCAGGTTTTTGTCAAGATCTTATCCCCCAACTGGCGGATCATCCTCAATGCCATATCCTTTTCCTCCTAAAACACAACTTAAAACCCGGCCATCGGGTCGAAATCAAATTGAACTGTCACATTGGAAAACTCCCGATGGCTGCTCACAAACTGCTCTACTGCGTCCTTCACCCTTACCAGCTCCCCGTATCTTTCGTCCTTGAAATATACGACTTTCTTGTAAACGTCCTTCACCTTCGCCACCGCCGCGTTTGCCGGGCCGATCACGGAAACGCCGGGCGCCCTGCCCTCTTCCTTCGCCCTGCGCGCCTTTTTCGCCAAAAGCTCCGCGCTAAGCGCTGCCGTCATCTCGTCCCGCGAGGCCACGAGCATTACCATCATATGGCCGCACGGCGGGTAATGCATCATCTTGCGGTAGGCGGCCTCCGTCTCGTAAAACGCCCGGTAATCCTGCCGCCGCGCCAGCTCTACCGCATAGTGGTCTGGGCTGTACGTCTGGATCACCACTTCCCCCGGGAGCTTACCGCGCCCGGCGCGCCCCGCCGCCTGCGTCAGGAGCTGGAACGTGCGTTCCGCCGCGTGGAAATCGCTTACGTGCAGCGACAGGTCCGCCGCAAGCACGCCCACGAGCGTCACGTTCGGGAAATCATGCCCTTTCACGATCATCTGCGTGCCGATCAGGATGTCCGCCTCCTGGTTGGAAAACGCCGACAGGATCTGCTCATACCCGTCTTTTTTCCTGGTCGTGTCAAAATCCATCCGCAGGACCCGCGCCGCAGGGAACCGCTTTTTCACGATCTCCTCGATCTTCTGCGTCCCCGCCCGGAAGCCGCTGATGTAGCGCGAGCCGCATTTGGGGCAGACTGCGGGCTGCGCCTCCTCATGCCCGCAGTAATGGCACACCAGCCGCCCGTTGCCATGCTGGCTTAGGGAGACGTCGCAATGCGGGCATTTGGGGACGTGGCCGCAGCTCCGGCAGGAGACGAAGCCTGCCAGCCCGCGGCGGTTCAGAAACAGCATCGCCTGCTGGCGGCGGCTCAGCCGATCTTCCATCAACTCCTGCAGCCGCCCGCTTAAGATCGATCGGTTGCCCTGCCGCAGCTCTTCCCGCATGTCTACGACGCAGCACGCGGGCAGCGGCTTCTCTCCGATCCGCTTTTTCAGCTCCAAAAGTGTGTACTCCCCGCGCATGGCCGCATGGTAGCTGTCGATGGAAGGCGTCGCCGAGCCTAAGATCACGCTCGCGCCCGCCATCCTCGCCCGCTCAATGGCCGTCTCCCTGGCGTGGTAGCGCGGGACCGTCTCGCTTTTGTAACTCGCCTCATGCTCTTCGTCTAAGATGATGAACCCCAGCTTCGAAAACGGCGTGAACAGCGCGGAGCGCGGGCCGATCATGACGTCCAGCTCCCCGCGCTTCGCCCGCTCGAACTGGTCGTAACGCTCCCCCGCGGACATCTTGGAATTTAAGATGGACACGCGATCCCCGAACCGCTGATAAAAACGGCGCACCGTCTGATACGTCAGCGCGATCTCCGGGATGAGGACGATCGCCTGTTTCCCGCATCTTACCGCCCGGTCGATCAGCTCGATGTACACCGCCGTCTTGCCGCTCCCCGTCACCCCGTGGAGCAGATAAGTGCGGCGGATTCCCCGCTCCCAATCCTGCCAGACGCGCCCGACGGCCTCCTCCTGCCCTTCGTTCAGGACGACGGCCTCCCGCGTGCGCTCCATCTTCCCATACGGGCTGCGGTAGTCCCGCCGCTCCTCCACTTCCAGGATCCCCATCTGCCCTAACGCGCGGATGGCCTGGGGCGACACGCCCAGCTTCCCGGTCAGGTCCCGGTAGGGGACGGCCCCCTGCCCGATCAGAGCGGACAGCAGGCGCGCCCGGGCGACATGGCGCTTTTTCTCAAACTGGGCGAGCTGCTCCCTCGCCTGGCCTTCCTCCAAAAGCAGCCTCACGAAACGCTGCTTTTTCTCCTTTTCCTTCCGTTTGATCGGAAGCACGGTCTTGAGCGCATGGTTCATCGTCCCGCCGTAATTCTCCCGCATCCATCCCGCGAGCGCGATCAGTTGCGACTCGATCGGGACGCCGCCTTCCTTCACGGCCTTGATCTCCTTGATCTTGGCGGCGTCGCATTCTAACGTGTCCGTCAATCCCACGACGTACCCGGCCATCTCCCGGCTCCCAAACGGGACTTCCACCTGCATCCCGACCGCAAGCGCGCCTCTCATCTGCTCCGGTATCCGGTATTGGAATGCCTTATCCAGTTTTTCCTGTGAAATATCGATGATGATATTGGCATATTCCGCCATGCCCCACCTGCGCTTTCCGGCCTATGCCCTTAATTCTTCCAACACTTCCCGGATCAGCGTCCGCTCATCCATGGGATATTTTTTCCCTTTGATCTCCTGGTAATCCTCATGCCCCTTGCCCGCCAGCACGATGACGTCCCCTGGCTGCCCGTGCGCGATCACGTACCGGATCGCCTCTTTCCGGTCGGCGATCTCCACATAGCGCCCATCCGTCTTAGAGATCCCGGTCTTGATATCGTCTATGATCGCCTGCGGCTCCTCAAACCGTGGATTGTCGGAGGTGATCACCGTCAGATCCGCCAGCCGCCCGGATACCTCGCCCATCTCATAGCGGCGCAGCTTGGAACGGTTGCCCCCGCACCCGAACAGGCAGACCAGGCGCGTCGGCTCATATTCCCGCAGCGTCGTCAAAAGGCTCTCTAAGCTCATGGCGTTATGGGCGTAATCGATCATCAGCGTAAATTCGTCCGACACCTTCACCATCTCGATCCGGCCTTTCACCTTCGCCTCTTTCAGCGCCTGCCGGACGTCCTGCGCCCCCACCTGGAAATGACGGCAGACGGCGATCGCCGTCAGGGAATTGTATATGCTGAACTTGCCCGGCATATCGATCTCCACGTCGATCTCCTCCGCCCCTTTCGCCGTGTAGGAAACGCCCAGGTACCCGGGCCGCTTGACGAGGCGCGCGTCGGCCGCCCGCAGATCGGCTTTTTCCGAGAAGCCGAACGTCTCCAGCGCGCAGGTATGCCCCTCCAATACTTGTTCCCAATGGGGGTCGTCGATATTCACGACGCCCAGCCTGCACTGGCGGAACAGCTTCCCTTTGCAGGCAAGATATTCCTCGAAGGACGCGTGTTCGTTCGGGCCGATATGGTCCGGCTCGATGTTCGTAAAGATGCCGATCTCAAACGTGAACCCCGCCGTCCGGTGCATCATCAGGCCCTGTGACGACACTTCCATCACCACGCACTGGCAGCCTTCCTCCGCCATCCGATGGAAATACTCCTGTATCACGTAGGATTCCGGCGTCGTGTTGTTGGCCGGGATCGACGTGTCGCCGATGATCGCCTCGATCGTCCCGATCAGGCCCACCTTGTAGCCCGCGTGTTCCAAAATGGATTTTACCATATAAGTCGTCGTCGTCTTGCCTTTCGTCCCCGTCACGCCGATCACCTTCAGCTTTTGGGCCGGATCGTGGAACCATGCCGCCGACGCCAGCGCCAGCCCGTACCGGGTATCCGCCGTCTTAACGACCGTCATGCCGCTTTTTTCCACTTCCGGGGGAAGCTCCCCCTCCCGGTCTTCCAAGATCAAGGCCGCAGCCGCGCCCTGCTCTGCCGCGTCTTTTAGGAACGTATGCCCGTCCACAGCCGTTCCCTTGATGCACACGAACAGGCAGCCTTCCGTGAGTTTCCGGGAATCGTACACAAGCGCCGTGATCTCTTTTTCCATGTCCCCCTGGACCACGGCGTAATCCAGGCGTTCCAATAACTTTTCCAGCTTTTCCATTGCCTTTCCTCTTTCCCTAAAAACACATTTGATTTATTATATGATATATTTTGGGATTTGGCAAGTTTTGCGCTTGTGCCGCCGGGATAAATATGATATAGTATTCTTGTTCTTACACATCCAGACCCCTTGCTGTCTGGATACGCAGGAACATGATTATAAGACAGTTCGTGACCATCCTGTCTCTAAACAAAACTACGGGAATTGATTCAGATAGGAGAAGACTCCGTCCGGGGCTTTTCGATCGATGGCACGTTTTTCGTGCCTTTTTCTTTTGCCTGCGGGACGCTGCCCGGACGTCTTATGAAAAAATACTTTTACATAGGAGGCATTTTGATATGCGCAATGAAACCCTTTTAATCTTATCTTTGATCCTTACGTTTTCCGCCGTCCTCATCCTGTTCCGCCTGTTCCGGGAACAGGGGCTTTACCTGTGGACGGCGGTCGCCACGATCGCCGCGAACATCGAGGTTCTGATCATCGTGGACGCTTTCGGCATGGAAATGACGCTCGGGAACATCCTGTTCGCGTCCACGTTCCTGGTCACGGACATTTTAAGCGAGCTTTACGGGAAGCAGGCCGCGCAGAAAGCCGTGTACCTGGGGATCGCGACTTCCGTCTCTTTCCTGCTCATCAGCCAGTCCTGGCTTTTTTACGCGCCGAACGAGAACGACTTCGCGTCGCCCGCCATCCGGACGGTCTTTTCCAACACGCCCCGGCTTCTGGCCGTTGGGATCATCGTCTACGTCATCGTCCAGCTCTTCGACGTATGGCTCTATCATAAGTGGTGGGACTGGACAGACAAACGGTTCGGCAGCCGCCAGAGATTCCTGTGGCTGCGGAACAACGGCTCCACGCTGATCTCCCAGCTCTTGAACGCGGTCCTGTTCACCTGGGGCGCGTTCTGGGGCGTCCATGATGCGGCCACACTGATCTCCATCGCGCTTTCCAGCTATGTCATCTTCATCGTCACCAGCCTCGCGGACACGCCGTTCATCTATCTGGCGCGCCGCCTGCACCACGGCATGGAAGCTGGAAACGACTGAGCGTAGCGGGACGCGCTCTCTTCTATCCGGCGCGCCGCCTCTAACCCGTAAACAGCAGTCCGTTTTTCTGATCGCTAAATTTCCCCCTTGGTTGGATCCGTGACTTTTTTTCGATCTCCGCCTCCGGCATTTCTCCCGCCACTCTGGCCAAAGCCTCCTCCAACCGGGGATTTATGCTTAAATTCCTCTCTCGTTTCCGGCGCAGGATCCCATGGCATCCTACCGGCGATAAGTAAATCTCTTCCGGGGCATCTGCGTCCACAATATCGCGCAGAGTCCGGAAGACGCATTTTTCCGGCCGCTCGGTGCAGTTAACCTGCGCTTTGTCCCCTGCCTTAACCGTTCCCTCATGGAAATCATAGAGAAACGCATCTGCTCTATCCACGATCTTATTCTCCATAAATTCTGATTTATAGCTGCTTATCAAGCCTTTTCCCAATTCCGAGATCAATCTTTCCCCAATCCAACGGACGACTGGGACTGCCCAGGAATTACCGATCGCTTGGTATCGGTTCGTCCGCGTAGCCCCTTTTATATTTGTATGGCCGTCTGGAAATCCCATCAGGCGTTCGCATTCCAACGGGGAAAGCCTCCGGATCCTCTGATCCTGCACTACAAATAAAGATCCGTTATATGCCGCCGCATTCCCATTCCATTTTGTCGCATAAGCGGAATACAGACAATCCGAATATTCCCGAAAGATCTCAAAAAAATGCCCGTCTTTCTCAAAAGTCAGATCGCCCGCAGGATATTCCTCAAACTCCTGCCCGTGAACCTCAAACAACACGTCCTCCGGATGGAATCCCTTCCCTCCCGCCAGCACATAGAGACGCCTCCTCTGCTGGGGAAGCCCGAAATATTTTGCGTCCAGGACCCGCCAGGCGACGTTCCGTTTCTTTCCTTCCAGCACGCCTGCACTCGGCCATTTTTTCATGGAGATCATCGTATCCAGCCCCGCCAGGGACGATATCAGGCATCCGAACGCATTTGTCTTATCTGTAAGGACGCCTTCGACATTCTCCCAAAATACCACGCTGGCATCCTTCCCTTTCTTCCTACGGACTGCGTCGTTCGCCTCGATGATATCGACAAACCGCAATGTCAAATTCCCGCGTTCGTCGTCAAGCCCCCTTTTCTCTCCAGCCAAGGAAAAAGCCTGGCACGGCGTCCCGCCGCAGATAAAATCCGGCGCGCATATGGCGTCCTCAAACAAAGCCTTCGGAATCTTGTTCATGTCGCCAATATTCTCTATCCCGGGGAATTTCTCGCTTAACACTCTCGCTGGGAATGGCGCAATTTCCGAAAACCATTTAAAATTCAATCCCAACGGCTCCCACGCAACAGAAGCAGCCTCAATCCCCGAGCAAATGCTCCCAACTGTCCGGATCATTGCGTCTCTCCTTCCTGATGCTTCCCACCCGCATCCACTATAGCCATATGGCATCCTGGCATTATTGTATCAAACATTTGTTCGATTATCAACACTTTTTCTCTTTTTCTTTCAAATATTCGTGAAAGCGTTTTTTCCATTCGTTCAGATCGTGCCAGCAACATCCAATGCAGCCGTTTTCATCCGCCTTCGACGCCCCTCTCCACTTTTCATCCCCCTCATAAAACCATCGGATTCCGAAGAAATCCCCTCTTATCCCTTCGGAAACGCATCGCTTGCAATATCTTTCCTTTTGAAGGTTCGTTTGATTTGTCAGCAACTGAAATTTCTTCCGGATTTCTTCTTCGGACATCTCCGTCTCGTTCACTGTTTCCCCATTGACCCATCTTGAGGACGGAAATTTGTGGTCAATGATCAATTCCTGGGCCGCCTGCGGCGAATCAAAACAAGCGTCCTTCAACGGCAATACCGATTTGATCCTGTTTTGGAGCTTAACCGAAATAGAAAAACGCTTCTCATTGCCAGCGGCTTTTCTGGGCAACCGGATCAGCAAGTCAAAATATTCCTTTTTCCCGCACGTAGGGCATTCTTTCTTCAATGTGGCGATATAATACCCGCTCTCCCGTAATTTTTTTATCCTGGCCCCGGCCTGCGGATTCGCCTGCGGGACCGGGCCGCATTTTCTGCATTGCCATTTTGTCAGGACGTCCGTTCCGTTTAACGCGTCAAAAACCGCCTGCGTGTCAAACGCCTGCCTGCCTTCCCAATAATGGCGTTGCTCCTTTTGCCACACGTCGTTCCTTCCCGGGTCTAATTCTGTATAGCACTGCGATACCCACGCCCTCACATCGTCTTCCGTGAGCGGGATATCCGTCCCCTGGTATTTGGACTTGACCGGGATGCAGCCGTTCCATGTCTTTGCATGGTAGCGGAACGTCACCCCCAGATAATAATCTTGCATGCCATGTATCTGAAACAATTCACCCGTCCTTATATCCGGGGTAATCTTCTTATTTTCAAATGGATATGCCATTTTCCACCTCTTTCTTCCGATTCATGCCCTGACCCATCCAATGGGAGGAGCCTCCCACATCTTCTGGGGCAGATCGCCCTCACAAACTCCCCACCCGCTCCTGCTGCCTCTTGAAATACTTCCGGTAGCTCACGAAGAAAAGAAGGATGGCGAGCGCGGCCGATGCATAATCCGTCACGGGCTGGGCCGCGGCCAGCATCCGCTCGTTTCCGAAAATATGCTGGAACAAAAACAGCACGGGGATGTAGATCAGGCCCTGCCTGCTTATGTTCAGGATCAGCGCGGGCAGCGCGGCGCCCATCGACTGGATCGCGTTGATAAACACGAACAGCAGGCCCATAATCGGCCCGGAATAAATGTATGTACGCGCGAACAGAATGCCGTATGCGTACGCGTCCTCATTGTCGAGGAAGGCGCGCACCAAAAATCCCGCGCCAAAATAGCACAGGGCCGTCATAACCAGGCTCATCCCCAGCGCCAGCATACAGGAAAACCGCAGGATCCCCATGTACCGTTTCCGGTTCCCCGCGCCATAGCAATAGCCCAGCAGCGGCTGGATCCCCGTCCCAAGCCCGATCAGGAGCATGACGACGATCATGTTGACCTTCATCGCCACGCCAAGCCCGGCCACCGCCATGTCGCCGTACCCGACCATCAGGTTGTTGACCAGGATATTGGAAAAGCTCATCAGCACGCTGTTTAACGCGGACGGCACGCCGATCGTAAGCACATTTTTCGCAATGCCGTTCCCCGCCATATAATCCTTCAGGCGGATCGACAGCAATTCGCTCTTCCGCGCCAAATGATGGGCGTAATAGCACGCGGAAAAGACGTTCCCCAGGACCGTGGCGATCGCCGCCCCCGCCACGTTTAAGTCCATCCCCAAGATCATGACGGGATCTAACACGATATTGATCAGGTTGCCGATGACCATCCCGAACATCGCGACCTGCGGCTTTCCCTCAGCCCTTATGATATTGCTGAACGCGTTGCTTATGATCAGGAACGGTACCGCGGCCGCCACGATCCGGATATATTCCGACGCATAGCCGACCGTGTCGTCGCTGGCCCCGATCGCCCGGCAGATCGGCTCGGCGAGCAAAAACAGGAAGATCAGCGCGGCCATGCCGATCGCAAAGCCCGTCCAAAAGCAGAAGGAAGACGCCTTCCGCGCCGTCCCATGGTCGCCCTCGCCTAATTTGCGCGAGATCAGGGACGTGCCGCCCACGCCGAACATCATCCCCACCGCCATGAAGACCAGGAACGCCGGGGTCGCGACGGAAACGCCCGCGACCATGTACGCGTCCTTCGTCTGCCCAATGAAGAACGTGTCCGCCAGGTTATAGATCAAGACCATGATCATGCTGATGATCGACGGCACGATATTCGTGACGACCGCCTTTGGGATCGGCGCGTTCGCAAAAATTTCTGTTGTTTTCTCATTATCCATTTCAGTACCTCCTGTCACCATTTTCCCGATCAAGACCCGCTTGCGGCAGCCGCCAAATGGACGTGCAAACGCGTCCGCTTAGCTCTTTGCCCGCGGGAATAACGAGGCCGCCGCTCAAAAAATCCGGGCGCAGGATAGATAGGTCGCCCCTTGATTCGGACATCCCCCATATCCTGCGCCGGACCCTTCCTGCGGCAGCCCCGCCTCTTTTCCGTAACAGCCCAGCCTCCGGCTTCCCTGTCTCGGGATCCGCCCCTGGCCGGGCAATTGCTTTTTACTTTGCTAATTCCAGCATCCGCTTGAGCGGCTCGTTCGCCCTCCGGCGCAGCCCCTCTTCCATCTCGATAGTGTTCTCCATCTTCTCCAAGGCGTCCGCCACCTTTTCCAGCGTGATGCGCTTCATGTTCGGGCAGAACTGGCGGTGTCCCACGGAATAGAACCGCTTGCCGGGATTGTCCCGCTTAAGCTCGTACAAGATGCCCATCTCCGTTCCGATGATAAATTCCTCCGCCGCGCTTTCCGCCACGCGGTCGATGATGCCGGACGTGCTTCCCACGTAATCCGCCAGCCCGATCACATCCATCGTGCATTCGGGATGCACGAGGACAGGGGCGTCCGGATGGGCCTCCCGCGCCTTCCTCACGTTCTCCGCCTTGATGCTCTTATGCACATGGCAGAAGCCGTCGTTGAAGATAAAATGCTTCTCCGGAAGCTTAGACGCCACGTAACGCCCCAGGTTCTCGTCCGGTATGAAATAAATGTCCCGGTTCGGCAGGGCTGATACGATCCGCAGCGCGTTAGAAGACGTCACGCACACGTCCGAACACGCCTTCAGCTCCGCCGTGGAATTGATGTAGCAGACGACGGCCACGTCCTCATGCGCCGCGCGGACCTCGTCGATCTTCCCAATGTCCGCCATGTGCGCCATCGGGCAATCCGCCAGCATATCCGGCATGACCACGGTCTTCTGCGGGTTTAGGATCTTCGCGCTCTCGCCCATGAACGTGACCCCGCAGAACAAGATCGTCTCCGCGTCCACCGTAGTCGCCACTTTGCTCAAATAAAAGGAATCCCCGATGTGGTCGGCGATCGCCTGCACCTCGTCGTTTACGTAATAATGCGCCAGGATCACTGCCTTGCGCTCTTTTTTTAATTTGTTTATTCTCTCTATGGTTGTCATATCCGTTTCCTGCTTTATCTGATCTGAACCTTTCTTCTGCTTTTTGGCAATCGTGCCTGTCATAAGAGCGGATCCCCGCCCGCGCTTATGACGCCGTATGCTGCTTCATCACGAATTTCTCATGGTACATCATCTTATCCGCGCGGCGCAGCGTATCGCCCAAGTCATAATCCAGCGTCTTGTCATACTCCTCGTACCCGCTCGCGATCTGGATCGGGAACTCGTCCGGGTTGCGCCGGTTGCTCGCGTCGGCCGCCTTCCGCAGCAAGGCGATCCGCTTCCTGCATTCCGCCACGGAAATGCCCTTCAGCAGGACGCAGAACTCGTCGCCGCCCATGCGGTAGCAGTTCCCGATATCGCCGAACACCTTCACGATCAGCCGCGCGCTGTACTTGATGTAGCGGTCCCCCTTCTCATGGCCGAACGTGTCGTTGCATTTTTTCAGGTTGTTCAAGTCAAACATGACGACGATGCAGCCTTCCGGCGAAAATCCCTTCCGCCCGATAAATTCCGCGTACGCGGTGCGGTTGAACACCCCCGTGAGCTGGTCGTGGTACGCCATCCGCTCATATTTCTTGGCGTTCACGGCCATCTTCACCAGCCGCTTGTTCTCGCGTAAGGAGCGGACGCCCAACACGATGATATAGACCAGGAACGCCGCCATCCCGAAGATCATCATCGACGACCCTTTGGTCATATAATAGGACGTAATGTCCACCGCCAGCCCCAGGACGCAGACAAGCACGCATTTCACCAGGATGCGGAGCTGCTTGTTCCATCCGACCTTCCGCCGCTCCCGCAGCAGCATATAGAAGAACACGACGATCATCAGGACCATCACGACATGGTTCATCCACAGCGTCTCCCGGAGATCCGCGATCCGGAAGATCTGCAGCCCCAGGCTCAGCACGGAAACAAACACGCTAAAGAAGCACGGCAGATACCACATGATGGAATTTTTCCTGGAAAAAAGGCAGCGCACATACAGGAAGAACGGCACTTCTACCAGCATCAGCGCCAAAAACGGGACGGCCGCCAGCGGGATGGAAAATTGGAACAGCAGCGACATCGCCGAGATGTCCGCCATTTTCCATGTGCCGATCATGATCGAGAAGATCCCCATCATGGCCAGGCTCCCGTCCGTCTCCGGATTGTTGCGGTTGATCAGCGTGAACACGAGGAAGATGACGCCGAAGACGATCGCCAGCGCGCTGATCAGGACCGGCAGGAAGTTCTCCTTGAAGATGCTGATCCAGATCAGGTAACGCGACCCCACGTAAAACTCCGGCTCCTGCCCAATGGAGCTTTCGTAGACCGGGGTCAGTATGACTTCGATCTTCTTCCGGTTGTCCTCCTTCGAGAGCAGGATGGTATTCCAGTTGTTCCCCGGCGTCTTCCCGAACAGGTTCTCGTCGGACGGGCGCAGGTCATAGACCAGCTCGTTCCCGATATAAACCTCCACATCCTGGTGGATCGAGTAAAAGACCAGACTTCCCCCGCCCCTGGCAATGTCCGTGAACTGCATCATATACTTGCTCTTCACCCCCAGCGGGGCGTTCTCGTCCGCCGTCTTGACGCTCGTATATTCCGCCACCTTACGGAAAGTCTCCCCGGCGCGCTCCGAAAACACGTTGTTTTTCATGTTCACGCACGTATACAGGAAAAACGAGATCACCATTATCACGCAGGCGGCGTAGGAAATATAGATGGCTACTTCTGCTTTTCTCTTTTTCACCGCTCTCCCCTTCCTCGCCTTTTAAGATTTTATGTAACTGTTCAGAACAGGCCGAAGCGCTTGCCGCTAAGACCGTAAGAACATGATCCAATGGTGCAAAAATGCCATCGCGAAGCGATCTTTCATGCATTTTCGCATCGTAACTATGAAGGAACTGAATCGTTACGGTTTTATTTTATGACAATGCTCGCGCAGCCTAAATCGTCCGCAAGATTGTAGACTTTCCCGCTCTTTAGCCCCACCACCGTGGGCCGCAGGATATTCCCCGGCTTATTCGCGACGACTTTCGCCTTCTCGCCGTTGCTCAATTCCACGATGCAGTCCACCGGGTACAGGATCACGCTATCCATGAAGCTCCTCATGACGTCGATGTCCAGCTCCTCCGTCATGGACATGATCATCTCCAGCGCGTCCCGCTGGGAAAATGCCTTCTTATAGACGCGCTCCGTCACCAGCGCGTCATAAATGTCCGCCACCGTCAGGATCTTCGCGAATAAATGGATCTGGTTCTTCGCCGCCCCCATCGGGTAGCCCTTGCCGTTGAGCTTCTCATGGTGCTGAAGCACGCCGAGGGAGATCGGCTCCGTGATCTCGTCCTTGCCCTTCAAGATCCCATATCCCAGAACGGAATGCTTCTTCATCAGCGCAAATTCCTCGTCCGTCAGCTTCCCAGCCTTGTTTAAGACCTCGTTCGGGATCTTGGACTTGCCCACGTCATGCAAAAGCCCGGAAATCCCGATGTCATACACTTCCTTGTCCGAAAGCCCGTATTTTTTCGCCACGATCATGGCCATCGTCGCGACGTCCACGCTGTGCTTGAACGTATATTCGTCGCTGATCTTCAGCGTGCTGATATCGACCGCGATCGCCTGGTTGTCGTCGATCGCCCTCATCAGATCCTCGGTAATATGGTTCGTCGTGTCCGTGAAATCCTCGGAGTCCGTATTGCTGTACAAATACTGGATGCCTTCCGACACCCGCTTCTTCACGCTTTCCGAGAGCTTGACCTTCGCGGGGTCGGGCTTCTTTTCCTTTTCAATCGTCTTTTGGACCGCTTCCGGCACTTTCGGCTCTTCTTCCTTGGGATCCTCTTCCCCTTCCCGGATATAGACGCCCATGATCCCCATTTTCATCAGGGAATCGATCAGGTAGTCATCCAGCGGCGCGCCGCGCGCGATCAATACCCTGCCGGAACGGTCGACGATCGCCTGGTCGATCCGCATCCCGCTTTCCAATGTCCTCGTCCGCACAAATCTTCTCTTAACCAATGTCTTCCACCTTGTACCTGCCCTAAGCCCCATCTGCAGCGCAAATGGCGGCTTCCCCTTCCAATTCCGGAGATACCTCCTGCTTATTGTTCCTATTATACATCATTTCCACGCCAATTCCAAGTGAAAAATGCGTAACAGTTCAGCCTTCGGCCTCACAGTTACAGAATCCGGCTCATTCCAAGTTTGCCTTCGGCAAAGAGCCGGATTCCCACTCGGCAAAATTTTTACGTTCTTACGGACTTTGCAGCAAGTGCAAAGTCCTGGGCTGAACTGTTACCAGTCATCCCTCATTCGATCACGCCGCCCCCTAAAACCGTGTCCCCGTCGTAAAACACGGCCGCCTGACCCGGCGTTATGGCTCGCACCGGCTCATGGAAGCGGCAGGCGATCTTCTCCCCTTCTTTGCGAATCGTGCAGGGCGCGCCGCCGTGGTTGTAGCGGATCTTCGCCGTCGCCTCCATCTCCCCTTCCAAGTCCGGGACCGCCATGAAATTCACCTGGCCCGCGCGAAGAAAATCCCCCAACACGTCGTCCTTGCCGCCCAGCACGACCTCGTTGCGCTCCGGGCAGATCCGCACCACGAACGCCGGGCTGCCAAGGGCGATCCCAAGCCCCTTCCTCTGCCCGACCGTATACTGGACGATCCCCTTGTGCCTGCCGAGGATCTCCCCGTCCGTCGAGACAAAATTCCCGGGCGGCGGGACTTCCCCGGCCTCCCGCTCAATGAATCCCGCGTAATCGTGATCCGGGATAAAGCAGATCTCCTGGCTGTCCGGCTTGCGCGCCGTCAAAAGCCCGAGTTCCCCCGCGATCGCGCGGACTTCCTCCTTCGTATGGCCTCCCAAGGGCATCAGCGTGCGGGAAAGCTGCTCCTGCGTCAGGTTGTAGAGGGCGTACGTCTGGTCCTTCGTCCCGTCGGCGGACTTGCGCAGCGCGTACCGCCCGTTCGGCAGCCGCGCGACCTTAGCGTAATGCCCGGTCGCGATATATTCCGCCCCGATGCCCAGCGCGCGGCGCAAAAGCGACTCCCACTTCACATAGCGGTTGCAGGCGATGCAGGGGTTCGGCGTGCGCCCCCTTCGGTACTCCGCCACGAAATAATCAATGACGTTTGCCCGAAATTCCGATTTGAAATTCATAACATAATACGGGATATCCAACATCTGCGCCACACGCCTCGCATCCTCCACGGCGGACAGGCCGCAGCAGCCCCCGTTCTCCTCCAGGGCCGCTTCCTCCTCATCCTGCCAGATCTGCATCGTGACGCCGATGACGTCGTAGCCCTCTTCCTTCAGCAGCCAGGCCGCCACGGAAGAGTCCACGCCGCCGGACATCCCCACCACAACTTTTTTCTTTTCCATATGCGCTTGTTCTCACGCGGCCGCCCATCGTCCCGCGGCCGCCTCTTTTTCCTTAATAGTCCTCTTCCTCTTCTTCCTCGCTGATGTCGTTCTTCGGCTTTTCCAGGCCCTCGATCCGGATCCCCTTTTTCTCGGCGTAATCCCAGAGCGCCGCGTGGATGGCCTCCTCCGCGAGAAGGGAGCAATGCACTTTTACCGGGGGAAGCCCGTCCAACGCTTCCATGACGGCCTTGTTCGTCACCTGCAGCGCCTCCTGTATGTTCTTCCCCTTTACCAGCTCCGTAGCCATCGAACTGGTCGCGACGGCCGCGCCGCAGCCAAACGTCTTGAACTTCACGTCCTTTATGATCCCGTCGTCGTCAATGTCCAGGAAAATACGCATGATGTCGCCGCACTTCGCGTTCCCTACCGTGCCTACGCCGCTCGCGTTCTCAATCTCCCCCATGTTCCGCGGGTTCTTAAAATGGTCCATTACTTTTTCACTATACATTCCTTTTTTCCTCCCTGCCGTCATCGGCCTGCTTTTTGTGACCGTTCCGCCCCGTTACGCTTTTTTCATATAATCCTCGTACAACGGCGACATCTCCCGAAGCTGCGCCACAATCTCCTTTACCGCGTCCACGGTGTCGTCGATATCCTGCTCGGTCGTGTCCGCCCCCAGCGTCAAGCGCAGCGACCCGTGCGCGATCTCATGCGGCAGCCCGATCGCCAAAAGCACATGGGAGGGATCCAACGAGCCGGACGTGCAGGCCGACCCGGACGAGCCGCAGATGCCCTTCATGTCCAGCATGATCAGCAAAGATTCCCCCTCCACGAACTGGAAGCAGAAATTCGCGTTGTTCGGCAGGCGGTTCTCCCGATGGCCGTTCACCCGGGTGAACGGGACTTCCTTTAACATCCGGCTGATCAGGCGGTCGCGCAGCTCCCGCTCCCTGGCCGTGCGCTCCTCCATGTTCGCAATGGCAAGCTCCGTGGCCTTCCCAAGGCCCACGATCCCAGGCACGTTCTCCGTCCCCGCGCGGCGCTTACGCTCCTGCGCGCCGCCATGGATAAAGGAGCGGATCTTCACGCCTTTTCGGATGTACAAAAATCCGATCCCCTTCGGCCCGTTGAGCTTATGGCCGCTCGCGCTCATCATGTCGATGCCCATCCGGTCCACGTCGATGGGAACCTGCCCGAACGCCTGCACCGCGTCCGTATGGAAGAGGATCCCATGCTCCTTCGCGATCTTCCCGATCTCCTCGATCGGCTCGATCGTCCCGATCTCATTGTTCGCGAACATGATAGAGATCAGGATGGTCGTGGGGCGGATCGCCTTCTTCAGCTCTTCCAGCTTGACCGTGCCGAACTCGTCGACGTCCAGATATGTCACCTCAAACCCGTGCTGCTCCAGCCACTGGCAGGTATGCAAAACGGCGTGATGCTCGATCTTGCTCGTGATGATGTGGTTGCCCTTGCCCTTGCAGGCCTCCGCCGTCGCCTTGAGCGCCCAGTTGTCCGACTCGCTGCCCCCGGCGGTAAAATAAATCTCGTTTTCCTTCGCGCCGATCGCCCGCGCGATGATCTCCCTCGCCTTAGAGATCGCCTCCTTGCTCTTCCCGCCAAATTCATATACCGTCGACGCGTTCCCATAAAATTCCGAAAAGAACGGAAGCATCGCGTCGACTACTTCCGGCGCGGTCCGCGTCGTCGCCGCATTGTCCAAATAGATCATTTTTCCCATATTTCCCTCCTGCGTCCGCCGCTTTTGCCCAAGCCCCGGGCGTCCCGGCGTCCCTGTTGCTATTTTCTGCTTTCCCGCACCAGCTCTCCGATGAAAATGCCGTCCACGGTATTGTTGATGCTGTCGTTGATGCGCTTCCATACGATCTTGCTGACGCACTGCTCTGAACTGCTGCACTGCGCGGACGGGTCGTTCCCGATCCCGGGGCATTCCACCGGGGTTATGTCGCCTTCCAGCGCGCGCAGCGCTTCCCCCACGGAGATCTCGTCCGCCGGCTTCGCCAGGCGGTAGCCGCCGTTGACGCCCCGGACGCTCTCGACCAGCCCGGCGCGCTTGAGCTTCGCCATAAGCTGTTCTAAATAGCTCACCGATATCTCCTGCCGCTGCGCGATGCTGGCCAAAGAAACCGGGGCTTCCTCCGCGCAGACCGCCAGATCGATAAAGGCGCGCAGACCGTATCTTCCTTTTGTCGATAGCTTCAAGATATCACCCCTGTCAATTCCTAGTGTTTTACTCGGATATTTAACCAAACGAATCTTATCACGATTTCAGCCCCCTGTCAAGAGCATTTTTTCAGTTCAGCCTTCGGCCTCACAGTTATGGAATCCGGCTCATTTCAAATTTGCCTTCGGCAAAGAGCCGGATTCCCACTCGGCAAAATTTACACGTTCTTGCGGACTTTGCAGCAAGCGCAAAGTCCCGGGCTGAACTGTTACTTCCAGCGAACGGTAACGCTTCATGCATTTTGCCAGGGTCTCTCTCATAGAATAGGGAAAAAACAGGTGTGATCTTTATGAAGAACCTTCCTTCCCTGCGCAGCCACCCGCTTTTCACGGGGACGCTGCTTTTAACGTTTGCCGGGCTGCTTTCCCGCGCCATCGGCTTTTTTTATAGGATATTCCTCTCGCAGGCGATCGGTGCGGAAGGGATGGGCCTTTACCAGCTCACCGTCCCGATCTACGCCCTCCTGTTCTCCATGACGTCGGCCGCCATCCAGACCGCGATCTCGCGCTTCGCCGCGCAGGCCGCCATCGCCCGGGACGTCCCGGGCCAAAAAGCCTCCTGCAACGAAACATGCTACTTATCGGCGGGGCTTGCGCTCTCGCTGTCCCTCTCCTTACTCTGCGCGGCCGCCCTCTACCATTTTTCGGAGCCGATCGCCGTCCATTTCCTGGAAGAGGCGCGCTGCGCGCCCCTGTTGGAGATCCTCGCCCTCACCGTCCCGTTCTGCTCCATCCACTCCTGCATCAGCGGCTATTTTTACGGCAAGAAAAAGACGTTTGTCCCGGCCGCCTCCCAGCTTTTGGAACAGATCGTGCGCGTGTCCTGCGTCTGGCTTTTTTTTGAGATCTCCATGGAACAGCGTCACGCGATCTCCATCAGCCTCGTCATGTGGGGCATGGCGGCCGGGGAGCTTGCCTCCGCGCTTTTCTCCATCAGCTTCCTGCGCAGGGCAAAGAGCCGGGGCAGCCGCCTGTTTGCGCTAAAGCAGATCTTCAAAATGTCCTGCCCCCTCGCCGCCAACCGCGTCCTCGTCAACCTCCTGCAGAGCATGGAGGCCGTCATGATCCCGGGCCAGCTTCGGCTGTACGGCTATTCCGCCACGGAATCCCTAAGCGTCTACGGCACGCTCACCGGGATGGCCCTCCCCATGGTATTATTCCCTTCCGTGCTGACAAATTCCGTCTCCGTCATGCTCCTTCCGGCCATCGCGGAAGCGCAGGGAAAAAAAGACCGCCGCTACATCGCGGCCACCGTGAAAAAAACCTGCTTTGGCAGCCTGCTTTTGGGCTTTGGCTGCACCTTTCTTTTCCTGGCCTTCGGGCGCTGGGCCGGGACGGCTTTGTTCGGGAACGCGCTCGCCGGGACTTTTATCCGGACCCTGGGCTGGATCTGCCCGTTTTTGTACCTCTCGACTACGCTGCACAGCATCTTGAACGGCCTTGGCCGGACTACCGCCACGTTCTTCTTAAACGTCCTGGGGCTTGGCGCGCGCATCGGATTCGTGCTGTTCGCCATCCCGCTCGCCGGGATCAAAGGATACTTATGGGGCCTGCTCGCAAGCCAGGCCCTGATGGCGGGCGGGGCGCTGCTCCTTTTGCTGCGCGGCTGGAACGCCAAAAAAATAAGATAGGGGGCAAGCCCCCTATCCTATTTAATCCTATTTCTTCTTTGTCTTCACCCATTTCGTCTTCGACCAGGCGGAGTAAATTTTTTCTTTTTTCCCATTTGCCGCCGTCTCTTTGTAAGTCCGGATCCGCACATAATATTTCTTGTTCCGCTTCACGCCCGTCACTTTCTTGGCCGTGGTCGTATTTTTCAGCATCACGCTCTTCGTATTTTTCTTGGAAAACTTGCCGGTCGTGGAATACTGCAGCTCATATCCTTTCGTCTGGACCGTCTGCTTTTTCCATTTCACGCGGAAACTCGTCGCGCCCGGCTCGATCTTCGAGACCCCGACCCCCTTTGGCCGTATCGTTATGACGGAACTGTGCGTCCCCTTATACTTCCCCTTAAAGACCGCCGTCACTTTATACTTCCCGACGTCCTTGCATCCCCCGGAATACGTAAGCGTGTAATCCGTGCCGTTTTTCAGCTTTTTCTTCTTGCTGTCCATGAGCGTGACGGTCGGCTTTTGCGTCTTCCCGTTGTATGTGAAAGTCGCTTTTGAGAGCTTGATGTATTTGGCGGCGTAGATCACCGTCCGGCTCTTCGCCCCGCATTTGGAGCAGGTCTTCTCAATGCTCCCGTTTTTGGACACGCTCGCTTTTACCACCTTTTCGTTCGCCCATGTATGCTTTGCATGGTCATAGGCCTTCAGCTTGTACGGGTTTACCGCGTAAAGCGACGTTTTCTTCCCGTCGGAGGCATACCAGCGGACGTTCCCGTCGCTGCAGAGGATCGGCTGGCAGTCGGAGAGGCACTCCGCCGTGGTGACGACGTCCGAGCAGACCGTCCCGTCCTCGTTCACAAGCACCATCCTGCCGCGCGTCTCGCCGCTGCCGTCATCCGTTTCCGTCCACAAGACAAGGAACAGCGTACCGCTGACCTTCACAAGCTGCGGCGTCCCCGCGCTGAGGCTCCCGCCCGCGCTATAATTGCTCAGGAAAACCGTATTGACATGATTGAGCGCTTTGTCCGCAATGGCCAAAAAGACGTTCCGCGCCGCGCCCTTTTTCCCGCCTGCGTCCTGGTTCCCAACGATCAGGCAGCGGTTTTCCGACAGCTCAAACCCGCCGATCGACGCGCCCGTGTAATTTTCCCCGGATCCACCGTCAAACTCCATTGGCACGTTGTAGGAAACGTCCGTAATCTTCCCGTCTACGCTGCAGGCGGTAATGGCGATCCCCCTCGGGTTCGCGTCGCCGTGATCCACCCGGTAGACCGTCTTCCCGTCCGTTTGGATGAACTGATTGAACGAATGGCTCACATAGCCGTATCCGATATTCATCACGTCGGTATAAGAATCCGTCATCGCCATCGTCGCCTTGTCCACGACAAACGTCATGTTGGCCTGATGGTGCAGCCCGTCTTCCGTCCCGTACATCTCATGGCAGGTATGCACATACAGGCTCTTTTCCGTCTCCGCCATCCGGAGGCTGCCCGCGTCAAAGGGGATGTACGTGTTCGCGCCGACGGCTGACGCCACCCCCAGACGCTGCCATTGCCTGGAATATTTTACAATGCGCACGACCTCGATATCCGCCTCTTTCGGATTGTTCTGCCCGAAAACCAGGTAGTTGGCGTCGCTTCCCGCATAAAATCCGCCAAAGACCGGAAGCTCCATCTCCACGGTGGAAGAAGAGAGCAGCGCGCCGCTGCTTTTGTCAAGCTTCTCGATGAGGACCTTTGGCTCGGCCGCCTCGACACGGACGAGGGAGCCGTCCGCATCCTCGTAAAGGTACGACCGCATCGGGTACGACCACACAGTATAATCGTTCTGACCCAGGTTCCGCCTGGACGCCGCCGCGCCTTTCCCCGCCTCCGTGACCAGCGTCGGAGCCTTCATGGCCGGGTTATCCGACACCTGGAAGGAAAGCGACGCGGACGCCCCTGTCGGAAGGGAAGCCGTAATGACCGCCGTCCCCGCTTTGAGCGCCGTCACCTTCCGGCCCTGCGTCACCGAAGCCACCTTGCTGTCGCTGCTTGTAAATACGGCGGCCTCGTCCAGCATGGAATCCGACAGGATCTGGATCTCCGCTTCTTCCCCGACCAGAAGCGACGTCTTCTCCGCGCTCAGCGATAAAGACGAAGAGGCCTTCCAGGGGATCATTTCCAGATAAAACGCGTCGCCCTCTTTTTCAATGGCGGCCACGCTGTCCCCGTACCAGAGCAGGGAAAAGATCGGATGCTGCGCCGTAAATTCAGCCAGAACGCTGCTGTCCTTGATCTGATATTCCGTAAGCGCGCCGTCCCCGACGCTGACGATCAGGCTGTCGCTTGCGGCGCGGTACAGCGCCCCGATCCCGACGCTGTCCCATTCCGTCGCCCTTTCCAGGTTAAAGACGGCGGGAAGCGAC
Organism: uncultured Lachnospiraceae bacterium; assembly: GCA_947626795.1. GTDB lineage: Bacteria > Bacillota > Clostridia > Lachnospirales > Lachnospiraceae > Petralouisia. The sequence goes on along the minus strand of CANQTH010000024.1, from coordinate 1,616 downwards.
GTCCCGGATATGTCAAAGCGGTTGGAATCGACCGCCAGAAGCGACGTATAAGCCTCAAAATAATTGTTAGTATACGCCTGCACCGCCAGATAACGATCCGCAAAAAACTCCGCCGTCTTCTGATGGTCATTGTAATACATCTGATACAGGAGGCTGATGTATTTGTCGCTGACCTGGATCTGATCGCCCACGACATTCCCGCACATCACCGCGCGCATATCGTGGTCGTATCCCCAATACACCCAGTTGATATATCCCTCGAAATAGAAATTCCCCGTCTTGGAATCGAACCCCACAAATTCATACGAAGCGTTTTTTAGCTGCTCGCTCGAAAGCTCCGCGCCGTCCGCATTTAGCAGGTGGATGCTGTGGCCCTGCCCATCCGCCGCCGCTATGTAAAGACGCCCCAGGCTGTCAACGCCGATATACTCGGCCTGCTCCAGGCTCAGGGAAACGGTTTTCCCGACCTTCTGCTCCGCCAGCGCATACTCTTCCACCACCGCGCCGCCGTCCGTATTTTCCAAAATGTAGAGCGTCCCGCCTTCCTCGTAGACGTCCGCCAGCCCGGGGAACTCCCCCGCTTCCACGGTCGTCTGGCCGGACAGGGAATAAAAAGCCAGCTTCGTGCCGTTCAAAAAATAGATCCCGCCCAGCTCCTCGCACGGGTACTGCCGACACAGCGTCCGCGCGGAAGAATAGCGGATCGTATCGCCGCTAAGCTCCTGTATGGAATATCCGCCCGCTTCCGCGTATGCCTTTTCCTGCGGACCGCCCGCCGCGAGTGCCAATAGCAGCGCCATGGCGAGGAATCCCAAATAGTTTCGCGCCTTTTTTAACATGATCTTCTTCTCCTTTGTGCTTATTTTTTTGTCTTCACCCATTTCGTCTTTGACCAGGCGGAACAATACTTTTCCCATTCACGGTTTTCTGCTTTCGCTACGCTGACGATGTATGTGTGCGGTGTTTCCGAAATACGTTCCGCCCTCGTCTCGCTGCATACCGTATCCGTATATTTTTTTATTGCGCTCCCATACAAAACAGTATGCTGCATCCTAGAGATAAAGCTATCCCCAGTAGCATTTATTTCCATATAGTAATCTGCAACTACCAACGCATCTTTAAACTCTTCTGAAGTATTAATATACGCTTCACCTAAAGAATTATATTCAGGCAGTCCTCCACCCATTCCACAACATTGGTGTATTTATTATAAGCATCCAAAAAATCATTTGCTTTACCATACGTGCCAAGAAATTTATCCAGCTCTCCTTCCCCAAAACAGACACAGGTAAAATATTCGCCATAATCAATTTCTTTCATATAACCAACTAATAATTTCCTGTTCCAATTTACAATTGTTTGCCAGCATAAATTCCATAACTTCATCATAGAAATGAAATTCCAACAGTGAATTTGCCTTTACCCTATCATTCTTTTCAAGCGGCTTGCAATATTGTTTATAATTTATTAACTGCTGTACATCCATATACAGCGGAACAAATGCAATCCTGGTTTTTTCAATTAAATTCTTTAAAATAAAAGGCTCATCATCAGAATGTGTGGAATAGAAAACTGCTTTAAAGCCGCATAAGTATTGAAAAAGCATACGATCTCAG
>CANQTH010000023.1 GCA_947626795.1 uncultured Lachnospiraceae bacterium | reverse complement strand
AATCTGTTCTCGAATGTCTCTCTTGGACTTTTCAAGGTTATTCCATTGTTCAGTTATCAAGGTCTTCGTTGTTGCCGTCATCCACGACAGCTTTGCTATTTTAACACAGCTCCCGGCGGCTGTCAACAACTTTTTTCTTTTGGCCGCTCCAACTTTTCCTTCGCAACGACCAGCTTGAGTATATTATCACATCTTCCGCTTCCTGTCAACAACTTTTTTCGCATCTTTTCGACGCGCTGCAACCGTCCAGCCTTCGGCCTCACAGTTATGGAATCCGTCTCATTCAAGTTTGCCTTCGGCAAGAAGCCGGATTCCCACTCGGCAAAATTTACACGTTCTTACGGGCTTTGCAGCAAGTGCAAAGTCCCGGGCTGAACTGTTACGATGTCCGTGCTGCCCATCTCCCGCGGTTCTGCGATCCTATCTCAAAAACGGAGAAGGAGGGATTTGAACCCTCGCGCCGCTATTAACGACCTGCACCCTTTCCAGGGGTGTCCCTTCGGCCAGCTTGGGTACTTCTCCATGCGGCAGAATCACAATCCTGCTATTCAGTTCTCACGCTGCTGCCGTGATCCCTTTAAAACGGAGAAGGTGGGATTCGAACCCACGGTCCCTTTCGGAATCACTGGTTTTCAAGACCAGCTCCTTAAACCACTCGGACACCTCTCCGAATCGTCCTGTTTTCAACAGCGCGTTTATAATTTTAGCAAAATAATTTTTATCTGTCAATAGGGTTTTTGCATTTTCCCTCACAATTTTTTGCGCCAATTCTTTATAGTTCTTTCCGATCCCCCAAGATCGCCAACGCGATCTCCAAATCTTCCGGGGTCGTTATCTTTATATTCCGGTAGGAGCCTTCGACCAGCCGGGCGGCTTGCCCGCCAACGGCTTCCAACGCCATCGCGTCGTCGGTCGCGGCAACGGCCTCTCCCCTGCCTTCCCGCTCGATCAACTCATGGTACGCGCCGTATATCAAAGGGAAGGAAAACGCCTGCGGCGTCTGCACCTGCCAGACCCTGCCCCGTTCCGGCGTCTCTTTCACGAAAAGATTCCCGTCCGCGATCTTGATCGTGTCCTTTACCGGCATCCCGGCCACGCACGCCTGGTATGTTTCTACGGCTTCCTCGCATCTCCTGATGATGGGCGCGTCCAAAAACGGGCGCGCGCCGTCGTGTATCATCACATAATCCGGCGGGCTTCCCCGCCGCTTTAGATCCGACAGCCCACAATACACGGAATGGTACCGCTCCTTCCCGCCCGGGATGATGCGCCTCACTTTCCGGAAGCCGTATTTTTCCACGATCTCCTTTTGGCAGTAAGGGATATCGCCTTCCCCCGCCACCAGCACGATCTCTTCCGCCGCGCTTTCCTCGAACGCCTGGAGCGAATAGCTCAAGATGGGCCTTCCGCCCAACTCCATATACTGCTTGGGCATGGCTCCGCCCATCCGCGTCCCTTTCCCGGCTGAAAGGACGATCGCCGCATATCGTTTCCCCGTCATGTCACCGCTCCCCCAGCTTTAAATTCGGCACGGCGTTCAGATCCCATCCGTCACGCCTCCCGGCCAGATATTCGTAATAAGCCGCCGCCCCGATCATCGCCGCGTTATCCGTGCAAAAGATGGGCGACGGATGAAAAAACGCCAGCCCCCTCTCTTCGCACGCCTTTCGCATCCCTTCCCGCAGCGTGCCGTTAGAGGCCACCCCGCCCGCAATGGCGAATTTTTTTATGCCGGATTCATCGGCCGCCATCATGGAATGCTCGATCAGGACGTCTGTCACGGCTTTTTGGAAGGACGCCGCAATGTCCGCCTCGACGATGGAGATCCCTTTCATACGGCATCCGTTTATGTAATTCAGGACCGCGGACTTCACGCCGCTGAAGCTGAAGTCGTATGCGTTTTCGGCGACTTTCGCCCTGGGAAACGCAATGGCGCGCGGGTCGCCCGCCCTGGAGGCTTCCTCGATCTTCGGCCCGCCCGGATACCCCAAGCCGATGGCGCGGGCGACTTTGTCAAACGCCTCTCCGGCGGCGTCGTCCCTGGTCCTGCCCAGGATCTCATAGGAACCGTAATCCGCCACCTTCACCAGGTGGGTATGGCCGCCGGATACCACCAGACATAAAAACGGCGGCTCCAGCTCTTTGTTCTCAATATAATTCGCGCTGATATGGCCTTCGATATGATGCACGCCGATCAGGGGCTTGCCAGCCCCGTAGGCGATCGCTTTCGCCTCCGCGACCCCCACCAGCAGCGCCCCTACCAGCCCGGGCCCGTATGTCACCGCGACCGCGTCCATGTCGGGCAAATCCATATGGGCTTCCAGCAGCGCCTCTTCTATGACCTGGTTGATCTTCTCGATATGGCTCCGCGACGCGATCTCCGGCACTACGCCGCCGTACAGCGTATGGAGCGCGATCTGGGAGGAGATCACGTTCGACAAGACTTCCCTCCCGTTCCTTACGACCGCCGCCGCCGTCTCGTCGCAAGAAGTCTCGACCGCAAGGATCACGATATCTTTCTGGCTGTCTTCCATGCCCTCTCCTTTCTGCTGGTAAAATCCCTGTCTCCGCCGTCCCGGCGCAGGATGCAGGCTCTCTGCGCGACCCTGCCGGCAAAATCCTAAGTTCTTCCGCCTGTCTCCGCCGTCCCGGCGCAGGATGCAGGCTCTCTGCGCGACCCTACTGATAAAAGCCCAAGATCTTCCACCTGCTGCTGTTGTCCTGGCGCAGGATATACGTCTGGCTGGAGCGTTCGGACTTATCCTCGCCCTTGACGTAATAGGTCACGTCCACGTACGCGTATTTTTTCCCTTCTATGGTCTTGAACTCCATCTCGTTGCTGTTCTCGATGCTGATGTTGGAGATCGTCTTCCCTTCCCTGCCGTAATCCGAGATATCCGCCTGCACGGCCTCTAAGTATTGCTCCTCCGGGTTCTGCCGCTGCAGCTCTTCATCCATCAGGACGCGTGCCTGCTCCGTGATCTGCCCTAACTGGCCTTCCGTATATTCCTGGTCATAATAGCATTTTATGATGCGGCTGTAAAACGCGACGACCTCCCTCGCCGTCTTAGGGTAAAATTTCTCCAAATCCTTTGAGATGATCAGGTCCGCTTCCGTCATCTTCGCCTCGTCCCTGCCCGTCCGCTGCGTCAGGTAATAATAATACCCCAGGCACAGGGCCGCGCAGAGGACGACGATCAGGACAGTCTTGCCGTTTTTGCCCATAGGATCCCCTCCCTTCCTCTCTGCGAAAGTTCCATCAAGCCGGGCTGTCGCAAAAATCCAGCTCGATCGTCTTGGCGTCTTTCCCAAGCTCGGCTCCCGGAAAGATCTTCCGCACTTCTTCCATATATTGCTCCGCATGCACCAGCGACGGGCTGAAATGGGTCAGCCACATCTTAGCGGCGTCCGCGTCCCGCGCGATCTCCGCCGCCTCATAGAACGTCATGTGCTTGTATTGCCTTGCCTTCGCCGCTTTTTCCTTTTCCGCATACATCCCCTCTATAATTAATAAATCGGCATCTTTCGCATTTTCCGTAATAGCGGGCGTCGGCCTCGTGTCCGTGCAGTACGTCAGCTTTATCCCTTTGCGCGGCGCGCCCAAGACCATCTGCGGCGTGTATTCCTTCCCGTCAAGCTCGACCGTCTCCCCCTTCTGGAGCTTGCTCCAGCAATTCTTGGGGATGCCGAGGCTCTCGGCGCGCGCCACCTGGAACTGCCCCGCCCGCGGGATCTCGATCGTGTATCCGTAGCAGGCGACATTGTGGTTGACTTTGAACGCCGTGATGTGATAGCCGTTCCGCTCCAAACGCTCCCGGGACTGCCCCAGCTCCACGTAACGGATCTCAAAGGGAAGCTCCGGGGCTATGGCGCGCAGCGCGCTCACGACGCGCTCCAGCCCTTTCGGCCCTATCATCGTCAACGGCTCCGTCCGCTCCGCGTTCCCCATCGTGAGCAGCAGCCCCGGAAGGCCGCTGATGTGATCCGCATGGTAATGGGTAAAGCAGATCGTGTCGATCGGCTTCGCGCTCCAGCCTTTTTCCCGCATGGCGATCTGCGTCCCTTCGCCGCAGTCGATCAGCAGGCTGCTCCCGTTGTAACGCGCCATAAGCGCGGTAAGCCAGCGGTTCGGCAGCGGCATCATCCCGGCCGTCCCCAGCAAACATACATCTAACATATTTCTTCCTTTCTGGCCAGGCAGGCCGGGAATCCCCTTCGCGCGGCAAAATTTTAGCAACAGTCCATCCCAGAACTTTGCACTTGCTGCAAAGTCCGTAAGAATGTGTGAATTTTGCCGAGTGGGAATCCGGCTCTTTGCCGAAGGCAAACTTGAAATGAGCCGGATTCCGTAACTATGAAGCCGAAGGCTGAACTGTTACAAATTTTACGCGTCACAGCAATTCCGTCGCCTCATGGATCTTAGCCGGGATCAAAAATCCCTGCACCCACTCGTCGTAGCACGCCTCGCAAACGTCAAATTCCTGTTTTTCCCCGTCTTTTTCGGAAAAATACCCCCACGTCTTTTCCACATGCAAAAACTCCTCCCGGGGGACGGCCGCTTCCTCCCGGATGGCTCTGCCGCAGCAATTGCATATGACCTTATCGTTCTTCCTCATGCGCTGCCCTCCCGTCCTTTCGCCGCTAAGCCCCGCAAAAAGCGGCCCGCCGCGATCTCTCCCCTCCATTATATACTGCCTGCGGCCTCTTTTGGAAGAGGGAATTCTATCCAAGCCAAAGCTCCATCACCATGCCGTCTTCCCGCGGAAGTTCGTAAAAATCCTTTCGGATCCCGCAGTTCCGGAAGCCGAGGCTCTCATACAAGCGGATCGCCCGGACGTTGGAAACGCGCGCTTCCAAGATCAGCCGTCCCATGCCTTCCAAGCGCGCCTGACCGATCAGATATTCCATCATCTTCCGCCCGATCCCACGGCCCTGCAGCCGCGGCGCGACCGCCACGTTCGTGATCTCGCCTTCCCCGTACGAACAGTACATGCCGCAATATCCCACGGCTTCTTCCCCGTCGACCGCCGTCACGAACAGGGAATCCTGCCGCAGTGCCTCGGAAAACGCCTGCGCGGACCACGGCCTGGAAAACAGCGTCCGCTCCATGTCCGCGACCCTGCCGATATCCTTCTCTTCCATCCTCCGAAAAAAAATCCCCTGCACGGCCCTCACCTCAAAACCGTAACGGTTCAGCCCCCGTCTTCCCGGTTACGGAATCCGCCCATTCCAGATTGCCTTCCCTCCTGGCTAAATCTTCGTTTTCTTACAGACTTTGCAGCAAGTGCAAAGTCCTGAGCGAAACGGTCACTCAAAACCGCTTCCCGCTCAGCTTCCGCCGCTGGGCGCATTCCCGTCCGCTCCCTCCGCGGCCAGCCGCTCGCGTTCCGCCTGGGAAAGGCGCAGGTACTCCGGCTTATGCGCCGCCGCCGTCTCGGTCTTCCCCATGCGGCAGTATTCTAACGCAAGCGACGCGACCGACGACGCGCGCTGCTTGTTCAGATGCGCCGGGGCGAAGGAATACGGCGCCTTACAATGCTCCCTGATATACTCCCGGAACACCGGGACGCCGTCCCCTAAGAACGTGACGGAACGGTTCTTCTCATTCGCCTTTTCTATGATCTGGCCGATCCCGACCGCGCACTGCGGCTCGATCACTTCCATGCGGACGCCGGAAAACCCGTACAGCCCCGTGTACACCTGATTCCTCCTGGCGTCCATCAGCGGACAGACCATGTCCCGGCTGCCGCAGAGATTGTAGGCAAGCCCGTCCACCGTCGGAACCGCCACCAGGGGCTTTTTCAGGGCAAGCCCCAGCCCCTTGGCTGTCGCCGCCCCGATGCGCAGCCCGGTAAACGACCCGGGCCCCGCGGCCACCGCAATGGCGTCAAGCGTGTCAAGATCCAACTCAAGCATCCTCGCGATCTCGTCCAGCATCGGAAGCAGCGTCTGAGAATGCGTCTTTTTATAATTCACCGTATACTCTGCCAGCAGGTTCTCGTCCTCCACAACGGCGACGCTCGCCACCAAACCGGAGCTGTCAATCCCTAAAATCCTCATTCCGGCACCTCGCTTATCGTGATCCTGCGGTAATCAAACCCCTGCTCCAAATCTTTCTCGATCCGGATCGCCACACGGCGTTTTGGCAGGATCGCCGCGATCTTATCCGCCCACTCGATCACGGTAAGCCCCTGCCCGTAAAAATAATCTTCGTACCCGACTTCTTCCATCTCTTCCGCGTCGCCGATCCGGTACACGTCAAAATGATACAGCGGCATCCGGCCTTCCCCGTACTCCTGCACGATCGTAAACGTCGGGCTGCATACCGGCCCTTCCACGCGCAGGCCCTCTGCGATGCCCTGCGTCAGCGCCGTCTTGCCCGCGCCCAGATCCCCGTCCAGCGTATACACCTCGCCCGGCTTCGCCCGCTCTCCCAGCGATACGCCCAGCCGGAACGTGTCTTCCGGCGAAAATGTCTCTATTACCTGCATACGTCCCTCCTGCCGTCAAGAATCCAGCGAAAACGGGTTCATCTTCAGCCGATAGCTCTCCATATGGCCGATCGCCAGCGAGACGATCTCCCCATATTCCTCCCGGATCGCCTCACGCGGGATCACATAGGCGTTCACCCGGCTGCTGTAGATCAAAAGGTTGCTCTTCGTGGAAACGACCTTGTAGATCTGCTTCCACTCCAAGTCCGCCGCCTGCCCGTCCTGGGACACATGCACGCCCTGCCCGTCGATCTTGTAATGGAGCGGGCGCCGCAAGATCTCGGACGAAGCGATCTGCCTCTTGGACCGCAGGTACAGGCTTCCCGGCACATACGCCAAAAACACGATCCCAAACACGACGTACATCGCCGTGTTCACGCCCGACACCTTGCCAAACGTCACCGCCGCCATGACAAAAAGCCAAAAGCCGACGACCGTCGCCAAAACGCCCTGGAACCCATGGTACGCATGGTACAGGTTGAATCGGTACATATCTTTGTCTGTGATCGCGACATCAAATTCTACTGACATTCCTCATCCCTCACTGCCTATTTCCCTGACGCCAGCGTCTCCTTCAGGAAGGAAAGCGCGCTTTCCCGGAAGATTGCGCTGGAAGAATCATGCCCAACGCCCGGGACGACGATCAGCTTCGCGTCCGGATACGTCTCCTGCGCCTGCTCCGGATACTGGCGCGGTACGATCGGATCCTGGTCGCCCCAGATGATCAGCACCGGATCCGGGAATTTCCCGATGTTGTCAAAGGTATAGAAATCCCTGATCGATGTAAAGAATTCCCTTCCCAGCATTAAGTCCCAAAATAGATATGTATCCTCCGGGATATCCTTTTCCTCCTTAAAATTATTTCTCCAGTCGTCCGGGACATTTAACGCCGGAAAATACAGGACTAAGCCCTCTACCTGACCGATCAGCTCTTCCGCCGCAAGCGTCGTCACAAAGCCGCCCATGCTCCCGCCAAGCAGAAAGATCCGATCCGCGTCGACGCCGTCCATCTCCTTGACGTCGTTGAATACGGAAAGCAGGTTCGCTTTTTCCGTAAATACCGTCATCTCTGTTGATTTCCCGCTGCTCTTAGACGCGTTGCCGCCGCCGCAGAAATCATACGCATACGCGATGAAGCCATGTTCCGCAAAATACGTGCAGTCCGGCTCAAACTGCGCGTTATATCCGTTGTAGCCGTGGCTTAATATCACCGCCGGCCATGTGCCTTCCTGCTTCGGGGCGTACAGCGTCCCGTAGATCCTGTCGTTCCCATCCGTGACGATATGCTCTTTCGTCTCAATCTCGTATTTCTCCAAAACGTCAAACGTGATCTCCGCAGATTTCCCATTGGACGCCGCCGCTTTGATCACCGCCGTCCCGGTCTTCTTCGCCGTCACTTTTCCTGTGCCGTCCACCGTCGCGACCGCCTCGTCCGACGACGTGTACGTCAGGCTTTTATCCGTCGCGTCCACCGGAAGGACTTCCGCCGTGACCTGCACGACGTCTCCCACTAAAATGCTGGTGGATGGCAGCACGCTCGCCGTCACGCGTTCTGCCTCGATCGGCTTCTCTTTTACGGAAACTTCCACCTGCGCGGACTTGTTGTTGGAAGAAGATACCGTGATCTTCGCCGTCCCCGCCGCGTTCGCCGTCACTTTCCCCGTCGGATCCACGGACGCGACCTGCGCGTCCGAAGACGCATAGGAAAGCTTCTTGTCCGTCGCGTTCGACGGGAGGACTTCCGCCGCGATCTGCGCCGTGTCGCCCACCGTAAGCTCAGAAGGCGATATCGTCGCCTTCACGGACTCCACCGCGACGACAGTTGGCTTCGGCGTCGGCTTTTTCTCCGGCTTCTTCTTATTCTGCACTTTCACCCTGACGTAGCTGGACTTCTTCTTTCCGTTTTTCCCTGTCACGATTATCTTTATCGTCGCGATCCCGGCTTTCCACGCCGTGACCTTCCCTTTCGCGCTCACGCTCGCAACTTTCTTATTGCTGGAGGAATAACCAACTTTCTTTTTCGCGTTCGCCGGCTTGACGACGACTTTTAAAGTCGTCGATTTCCTAACCGTAAGTGTGATCGTCTTCTTCGTGACCGTCTTGCCCCCGCTCTTAACCGCGATGGACTTGACCGCCGGTTTTTTCCTGGCAACGCCGCGCTTCGCCTGCGCACCCATCGACGGAATCAGGCTGATGGCCAGAGACGCCGCCAACACATATGCAAATGCCTTCTTCATGAAACGTTTCATTTTTTTCATTTTTCCCTCGCTTTCTCTCCCTGCCGGGGGCTCCCCGCCCCGCTTTTTGAGATATTCCTTCCCTTTCCTTCCTGCCGGGCGGCTCCCGCCCCGCTTTTTGGGATATGCCCTATCCCATGCTCCTCATCAGGTTCACCATCTCGATCGCCGTGCAGGCCGCATCGTACCCCTTATTGCCAGCCTTTGTCCCGGCGCGTTCGATCGCCTGCTCGATGTTGTCGGTTGTGACGACCCCGAAAATGACCGGAAGCCCCGTCTTTAAGCCAACGGACGCGATCCCCTTGCTGACTTCCGCGCACACATGGTCGTAATGGGACGTCGCGCCCTTGATCACCGCGCCCAGACAGATAATGGCGTCATAATTGCCCGTCTCTGCCATTTTCTGCGCGGTCAGCGGGATCTCGAACGCGCCCGGCACCCACGCGAGCGTGATGTCGCCGTCCTCTACCCCGTGCCGCAGCAGCGCGTCGCTCGCGCCGCCGACCAATCTTGACACGATAAACTCATTGAACCGCGCCGCCACGATCCCGACCTTCATCCCGCTTGCCACTACTTTTCCTTCTAAAACTCTCATAGTCCTCTCCTTCCTGTTCTTTCCTGCCCGCCGCCTATGGCGGCATCTTCGCGCGCATCTTAATAATCCGTCATGTGCTTCATCTTATTCTGCTTCGTCTTCAGATAAAAAACGTCCGTCTTTTTAGCGGGCATCTGGATCGGCACGCGCTCCTCGATGGAAATGCCGTATCCGGAAAGCCCCGTGATCTTTTTCGGGTTATTTGTCAAAAGACGCAGCTTCCGCGCGCCCAGATCGTGCAGGATCTGCGCGCCGATCCCGTAATCGCGAAGATCCGGCGCAAACCCAAGCTTTACGTTCGCCTCCACCGTATCATAGCCCTGCTCCTGCAGCTCGTACGCCTTCAATTTGTTGATCAGCCCGATGCCCCGGCCCTCCTGGCGCATATATAAGAAGATCCCGCGCCCTTCCTTGGCGATCGCCTTCATGGCCGCGTCAAGCTGCTCCCCGCAGTCGCAGCGGCCCGAGCCGAACACGTCCCCGGTCAGGCATTCGGAATGCACGCGGCAGAGTACCGGCTCTTCCCCGGAGATCTCCCCCGTCACAAGCGCCACATGATGCTCCCCGTTTAACTTATTGACGTATCCGTAGATCTCAAATTCCCCGTATTTTGTCGGCAGCTTCGCATGGGCCTCGCATCTTACCAGGCTCTCCCGGTCCATGCGGTAGCGCACCAGGTCTGCGACCGTGATGACCGTCATCTGAAATTTTTCCGCAAGCTCCAAAAGCTCCGCCGTGCGCATCATCGTCCCATCCTCGCGCATGATCTCGCAGCACAGCCCGCAGGGCTTTAATCCCGCTAAGACCGCCAGATCCACGGTCGCCTCTGTATGCCCCGTGCGCTTGAGGACGCCGCCCTCCCTGGCTTCCAGCGGGAACATGTGGCCCGGCCTGCGGAAATCCTCCGGCTTCGCGCCGTCCTTCACGACCGCCAGTGCTGTCTCGGAACGCTCGTATGCGGAAATCCCCGTATCGGTGTCCGCCCCGTCGATCGATATGGTGAACGCCGTCTGATGGTTGTCCGTATTCTGCTCGACCATCTGCCTTAGATCCAATCGATGGCAAAGCTCTTTGCTCATGGGCATGCAGATCAGGCCTTTCCCATGGGTCGCCATGAAATTTATGTTTTCCGGGGTAGCAAATTCCGCCGCGCAGATGAAGTCGCCCTCATTCTCGCGGTCCGGGTCGTCGATCACCATGACGATCTTCCCCAAGCGGAGGTCTTCCAACGCCTGCTCTACGGTATCAATCTTCTTACTCATTCCCATACTTCCTTTCTGACAGCAGTTCTGACTCCGGCTTCCCTGTTACAAAACCCGCTCATCCCGGCTCGCCTTCGGCGGGAGCGGATTCCCTCCTGGTCAAATCCCCGTATTCTCACGGACTTTGCGGCAAGCGCAAAGCCCCGTGCCAAACTGCCGCCTGTTATTTTTTCTGTCCCGCCCCAGGCTTTCAGCCAGACGCTAATCGGCCAGAAAGCCATGTTCCGCGAGAAACGCTTCTGTGATCCGGCTCTCCGGCTTCCCGGCCAGGGCCAGTTTTTCCACATATTTCCCAATGATGTCGCATTCGATGTTGACGACGCTCCCGGCCCGCTTCTCCGAAAGGGACGCCGCTTCCCGCGTATGCGGGATCACGGACACCTGAAATTCCCGTTCCGACACGCCCGCGACCGTAAGGCTGATGCCGTCTAATGCGACCGAGCCTTTTTCCACGATATAGCGGAGCAGCCCCGGCGCCGCGCTGACCGTAAACCAGACGGCGTTCTCTTCCTGCCGGATGGATACGACCGTCCCCGTCCCGTCGATATGGCCGGACACGATATGCCCGCCAAACCTGCCGTCCGCCGCCATCGCGCGCTCCAAGTTGACCGTCGCCATCAGCGGCAGGCCAGAGAGGCTGCTGCGCCGCATCGTCTCCGCCATCACGTCCGCCGTAAACCCGTCCTCCGAAAGGGACGTCACGGTAAGGCAGACGCCGTTGACCGCTATGCTGTCGCCAACCTTCGTCCCCTCCAGCGCTTTCCGGCACTGGATCTTGACCTGCGCCGAATGCGCGCCTTTTTTTATCCCGGACAGCTTCCCTGTCTCTTCAATGATCCCGGTAAACATGATCTCCTCCCGCATAACATCCGCCTTGCGGCTTCCCTGCTACAAAACCCGCCCGTTACGGCTCCCACTCCCCGTTAAAGACCGTGCCTGTGACGCACAGATCCTCCCCGTGCATGGAAACTTCAACATCCTGCAGCCTGACCGCGTCCCGCATCCGCCCGATCCCCTGGCCTTCGACCGGAGATTTCGCCCCGGCCCCCGCCACCAGCTTGGGGGCGACGAAGGCGTAGACGCGCTGCACCAGGCGTTCCTGCAAGGCAGAGGCGTTCAGCGTCCCGCCGCCTTCCAGCAAAATGCCGTCGATCCCCTCTTGCGCGAGCTTCTGCAGCAGGAAGCGCAGATCCAGGCGCCAGACGCCGCCTGTCTCCTTTTGCGGGACTTCCAAAAGGCGAACGCCCCGCTGCTCCAGCGCCTGCACCGTCTCCTCCACGCTTTTTTCCTCTTCCGCCGGGCGTTCCGGCTCCCCGCCAGCGCGGACGTCTCCCGTCTCTTCCGCGCGCATCTTCAACTGAACCCGCCAGCGTTCCGCCGCCTGCCTGTTCCATGCGACGATCGTCTCGATCTGCCCCGCCGTCCGGACGATCTGGCTGTCCAGCGGGATGCGCAGCTTGGAGTCGCAGAGGATGCGCGCCGGATCTGTCCCGCCTTCCATGCGGCAATTCAGCATGGGGTCGTCCGCAAGCGCCGTCCCGATGCCCGCCATGATCCCGCGGTAACGGTTGCGGAGGCTCTGGACATACGCCCGCGCCTCTTCCCCCGTCACCCACTTGGAATCCCCCGTCTCGCAGGCGATCTTCCCGTCCAGCGTCATCGCGTATTTCATCGCCAAAAACGGCATCCCCTGCTCCATATAGTGGAAAAACACTTCGTTTAAACGCCGGCATTCCCGCTCCAGAACGCCTGTCTCGACCAATATGCCGTGATCCTTCAGGATCTGCGCGCCCTTGCCCGCCACTTTGGGATTGGGGTCCAAGCATCCCACGTAAACCTTGCGGATCTTCTTGGCTATGATGATCTCCGTGCAGGGCGGCGTCTTCCCGTAATGGCAGCACGGCTCCAAGTTCACGTAAAGCTCCGCCCCTTCCGTATCTTCCCGGCAGCTCAGCAGGGCGTTCCGCTCCGCATGGAATCCGCCGTACCGCTCATGGTACCCGGTCGCGATCGTCCGCCCGTCCTTCACGACCACGCACCCCACCATCGGGTTCGGAGAGACTTTCCCTTCCCCCTGCCTTGCCAGCGCGAGCGCCTGGCGCATATAGCCCTCGTGCGCCGTCTTATCCTGTCCCATGCCGTCACTTCCTTTCGCCAGTTCGGAGGCTGCTCCCCCGCCTGAAACGACGAAACCCCAAATCCGCAGATTCAGGGCTTTTCCTTCTTAAATCTATGCGATCTTCTCCCATCCAGACTATCCTGTCGGCTTTGGATTCTCATCAGATATTCTACTCTTATCCGCCGCATATGTCAATGGGGCGGAACGATTCTATGCAACATTCCGGTAACAGTTCAGTCTTCAGCCTCACAGTTACGGAATCCGGCTCATTTGAAGTTTGCCTTCGGCATTTTGCCTGCATACCTGTTTGTTCATCCCGCTCGTCTTTCAGCGGTTTTTGTTTCATCATAACACATTCCCCCTTAATTCCGATCTTCATAATACATAAAAGTAAAAATTTCCGCAAACAGGGAAATTATTTTTCAACCGTTAAATCCTCTGGTGACTTTTTCCAGGATATATGGTATCATCAAACTAGCCAAAGATAGAATAGAAAGGGAATTTCTTATGAATCCACTCGATTTAGTAAACATTTTAAAAAAACATACGGCATACATCCAGACGCACAATTTCCCGGATCCGGACGCCATCGCGAGCGCATTCGGCCTGCAGCAGTTCTTAGCTTACTACGGCGTCCCCGCCACTTTGTGCTACGACGGGAGGATCGACCGCCTGAACGCGAAAAAGATGCTGGACACCTTCCAGATCGCCATGTACCCGAAAAGCGAGCTAACCCATATGAAGGAAGACGACCTGATCGTGCTGGTGGATTCCCAGAAGATGAACAGCAATGTCACGGATCTGATCGGGAACGAAGTGGCCTGCATCGACCACCACCCCACGTTTTTCCCGTACGAGTACCAGTACGAGGACATCCGCCCGGTCGGCTCCTGCGCCTGCCTGATCGCTTCTTATTATCAGGAGACGGGGACGCCGATCTCCCAAAACTGCGCTTCCGCGCTGGCTTACGGCATCAAGATGGACACGGCGGACTTTACGCGCGGGGCGACCGCCTTAGACGCGGAGATGCTCTCGTTCCTGTTCCCGCGCGCGAACTGGGATCTTGTGACGGATATGTATGCCAACACCATGGCATTCGACGACCTGCGCGCTTACGGCGCGGCCATCCAGAACATCCAGATCTTTGACGGCGTCGGCTTCGCTTACATCCCCTTCAACTGCGCGCAGGCGCTGATCGCGATCATCTCGGATTTCATCCTGTCGCTGGACGTCGTGACGATCGCCGTCATCTACGCGATGCAGACGGACGGCATCCGTTTTTCCGTTCGCTCGGAGCAGCATTGCCTCCACGCGGGCAACCTGATCGCCGAAGCGCTGCAGCCCTACGGGAGCGGCGGCGGGCATCCCTCCATGTCGGGCGGCATGATCCCGTCCTGCAACGTCCACCTTCTCGGGGAGGACATCCATTCCTCTATCCGCAGCGCATTCTTGGACGCGATCACGCGGGCGGAGCAGAAAAACTGACCAAAAAACGGCTCTTCAAGAGTGGTTTTTTCCCATCATCGCCCTTGAAGAGCCCTTAAAAAACACATATATCTCCATCCATAATCAGTCTGCCTGTTTGTGGTGTATAAGCTGCGCAGGCATCTCCCTTGGCCAAAAGAAGTAAAAGATGTATGCGGACAGGATTCCCAAGCGCTTTGAAAAATTCCGCTAAAATATATAAAAATTTTTCTCGCATATTCCTCAAGGTGTCCTCGCGCAGCATTTTAATATAATCCATTCCCCCGATACCTTCCCGATCTCAAGAAGCTTTTCATTTTGTCCGCTTGATAATCTGACTTTCTTCACTTCATAATCATCAGTATTCTCAAAATATATAGCAATCTATGAAAGCATCTTTAATAATTCTTCTTTTTGATTTTGCAGATTTTTAAATTCAATAGTCGATAATATTGCTATGAACTCTTTCCGGGTCTTATCCGCAGATGTAGATAACGCCGTCTTGAGTTCTTCGAGATGATTTTGCAACAGCCCTCCTACGAGATGCATCTTTCCATACATTTCTCCATTGGGCTTAACGTATACAAAAGATTCCAACAATTTATGCATACCATCATTTCCATAAAAGCTTGCTATATTAATGACCATATCTGCTAACGCTGACATCAGCGTATCATAATTTAATGTGTCATCAAAAAGCCCCATTAGTTTAGGTATGCACTCTATCTCGAAATATCCCGGATCTTTTACCAATTCATCTAATGAATCATAAAAATCACTATACTCATCTGTCCAATCATCCCCGTCCTCATCAAACATTGGTATCTCACAAGTATATATCTTTCTAATAAGCTCCATTGTTTCATTCAACAGGGGCCTTCGCCTTCCCCCTGACAATGGGGCGAAGCCATGGCTGCGGGATGCTTACGATACGATGTTCCACCGAGTGTGTCTTGTTATCATACATATGCTTCCGCTGCCCATATAGCGTGATGATTGTCAGATACAAGCCGATTTCCTTGCCTGTCATGGCATATCCGTCACTCATGAACTGTTCCAGATACCGGATATCTCTTGCAACATAGCCAAGCTGTCTCCGGAGCGCCTTCCGGATCTTCTTTGCACTGTGTTTCTTGCTTTTGGCAAATATATGCAGCCCCATTGGCTGATTGAAGTCAAGGAATGAATGTTGTAACCTGTCAATTATTCCTCTTCTGATTTGCCAACAATGATCTCTGCATAATCGATCAAAAAACGCATTTTTTGCATTTGAGTGCATATACTTGATTTTTTCATCTATTTATGCTATCGCAAAGGCAACAGGAGGGATGGGCCATGATAGAATCGCACAAATTGAAAAAAAGGGATCGTTATCTCAATAAGCTGATTGGCTTTCAAGATACTGAACCTGTAAAAGTCATCACCGGCATAAGGCGCTGTGGAAAATCGAGCCTTTTAAAGAGGGCAGAAGCGAATTACCGATCCGATCCTGCTTCGCAAAATCATCGTGTTCCTTTCGGACAACATCGGTTCGAATGTTTCTATTGCATCCATAGGCAATACCTTAGTGAATGAAGGCCTTCTTGAGGATGGTAAACGGAAAAGCGCGCCGAGCGCACATACGGTTCAGGCTTATGTCAGCGCACTGCTTGAAAGCTATTTCTTCTATGAAATCAAACGCTTTGACGTCAAAGGAAAAGAATATCTCCGCACGCTCGGGAAGTACTATATTGTCGATATAGCTCTGAGAAACTATCTGCTGGGGTTTCGAAATCGTGACAGCGGTCATGCAATCGAAAATATCGTCTATTTTGAACTGCTCCGGAGAGGATACGACGTAGCGATACGAAGGGATCAAGTCTGAGAACCTGATTGAATGGTTGCTTGCAGACTGAGGCTCAGCCCGGTTATTTGCTTTATTTCTGACATTACAGAGAGAACTATAAAATTTTATATTTGGTACAACAAAACCCGAAACCTGCTCTCAAGCAGCGAGAGTATGATTTCGGGCTTTTTTATTTTCATGATGGCCGCTTTTCTTTTGTCAGGCTCTTAAATACTCCCTTTTCCTGCTCAGAACTTCCCAGGCAGGACATCTCGTCACTCTTTTCCCAGGACTTCCAACGCCTTCAATACCTGATTGTCATGCATCGGGTCGTAAACCTCGTCCTCTTCGTTCTGGTATTCGTATTCCAGCTCGATATCCGGCTCGATCCCGACCTCATGGATATAATTGCCCTTGGGCGTGAAATACTTCGCCATCGTCACCTTCACCGCGCTCCCGTCGTCCAGCGGGACGATCGTCTGCACGATCCCCTTCCCGAATGAAGTCGTCCCGATCAGCGTCCCATAGCTATAATCCTTGATCGCGCCCGCGAAGATCTCCGATGCGCTCGCGCTGTTCCCATTGATCAGGACCGCCATCGGGATATCCAGGCACGACGCGTCCGACTCGTAATCCGAACGGTTGCCGTATTTGTCCTCCGTATAGACCACCAGGCCCTCCGGAAGGATCTGATCTAACATCGCGCAGACCGACTGCAGCACCCCGCCCGGGTTGTCGCGCAAGTCGATGATCATGGATTCCATCCCCTGCGCCTGCAGCTCCTGGATGGCCTCGTCAAACTGCTCCGGCGTGGAAGTCGAGAATTCCGTGATCTGGATCAGGCCGACGTTCCCTTCCAGCATCTGCGACTCTACGGTCGGGACCGTGATCGGGCGGCGCTCCACGTCAAATTCCAGGTGATCCTCTTCGCCCGCGCGCACGATCTCCAAATGCACTGTCGTCCCCTCTTCCCCCTTGATGTAAGAGGTCAGCTCGGTCAGCTCCATCGAATCCCCCTCGACGTCCCCGACTTTCGAGATCACGTCGCCGTCCTTTAGGCCCGCCTCTTCCGCGGGCGTATCGGCATACACATGGAGGATCGTCACGGCCTTTGTCTTGGCTTCCTGGGTCAGCACCACGCCGATCCCGCAATACGTCCCCGTCGTCGTCTCGTTAAAAGACGCGTATTCCTCCGCCGTGAAATAATTGGAATACGGATCGCCAAGCCCTTCCACCATCCCGGCGTACATCCCTTCCACAACGGCATTTTCGTCAATGTCCTCATAATAATACTGGTCGATCAGATCCACGATCTCTTTCTCTTTTTCCTCAACCGCATCCTGGAAGATCGCGTCCTTCGTGCTTCCTTCTCCCTGGCCCGGCGCCTTTCTCCGCGCCACCTGCTCCGGCAGATAAACCAGGCCAGCCACAAGCGCCATCACGATCAGCGTGCATGCCGCCCCTGTCGCCACGCCTTTTGCAAAGCCGCGGTCCTTCTTTTCCGGGAGCCTTCCTCCCTGCGGGCTTTCCGGGAAAAATCCTTCCCCGTCAGCCTGCCCATATTGTTGCCCATCCATATGTTTCCCTCTTTCCTATACATTCAAATGTTTGCGTATCGTCATAAAGCTGCCGAGAAAGCCGATCCCGACGCCCAGCAGAAGCCCGACCGGAACCAGCGTTGAGAACACAGTCCCCACCGGAAGGAAGTCCACCATCCCATTGAGCCAATGGAACTTCTCCGCGATGTAGAGAATGATCCTCCGATACATATAATACAAAAGCGCGAGCGGCAGCAGCGAGCCGATCAGCCCGATCAGAATCCCTTCCACCATAAATGGCGCCTTCACGAAAAAGTCCGTCGCGCCGATCAGCTTCATGATGGCGATCTCCTCACGGCGCACGGCGATCCCGATCGTGACGGTATTGCTGATCAAAAACACCGCCACGCACAGCAGGATCAGGATGATGCCCGCTGAAACGTACCCGATGAGCCTGTTAAAATCCGTCAGGGTATGCGCCGCCGCGTCCGAGCTTTTCACTTCCTTGACGCCGTCTAACGACTGGATGAAGCCCACCAGCGACTGCTGCATGGAAATGTCGTTCATATAAACTTCGTAATGGGCGGAATTCGCCAGCGGGTTGTCGTCCTCGAACCCGGCCGCCATTTCCTCCTCGCCCTCAAAATAGACTTTCTGAAATTCCTCCCACGCCTCGTCGGCCGAGACAAAATCCCATTTGGACACTTCCGCACGCTTGCCGATCTGCCGTCCGACCTCGTCCATCTGCTCCTGCGAGGCTCCGTCCACAAAAAAGACCGTGACCGCCACGCCTTCCTCCACGTCCTTCACCACGCTTTGGAAATTCACCACCATGGAATAAAATGTCCCAAACAGGAAAATGCACGCCGTCATCGTGGCGATCGACGCCAGCGAGAACATCTTGTTCTTCCAGATATTCTTCGCGCCCTGCCTTAGAGTATACAAGAATGTGCTAATCCTCATAACCGCCACCAAGCCTTTCATCGCCCACGATCACGCCCTGCTTCATGGCGACCACGCGCTTTTGCATCGTCTTGACGATCTCCAGGTTATGCGTCACGACAAGCACGGTCGTCCCCCTGCGGTTGATCTCCTCCAAAAGCTTCATGATCTCCCAGGCGTTATGGGTATCCAGATTCCCGGTCGGCTCATCCGCCAACAGGATCTTCGGCTCGTTCACCAGCGCACGCGCGATCGCCACGCGCTGCTGCTCGCCGCCGGAAATCTCCCGCGGGTAGGACTTGTATTTCGCCGCAAGCCCGACCATCGACAGGACCGCCGGGACCTTCCTGCGCATCGTCTTGACCGGAGTGCCTACCACGCGCTGGGCAAACGCCACGTTCTCATAGACGTTCCGGTCCTTCAGAAGCCGGAAATCCTGGAACACCACGCCGATGTTCCTGCGGAACCGCGGGATGTCCTTGTGCCGGATATTGCCCAGCTTCTGGTTATTGATAACGATCGTCCCCTCCGTCGGTTCAAGCTCCTTTAAAAGAAGCTTGATCAGCGTGGACTTCCCAGAGCCACTGTCCCCGACGACAAATACGAACTCCCCCGCCCCGATCTTCAGGCTGACGTTATTCAGCGCCGGGATCCCGGCCGAATAAGCCTTACTGACATTCTCCAGTTTTATCATGCGAGCCTCCTAAGCATCTAATAATCCAACGTCTCCATGTACTTCATGTATTTTACGACCATCAGCGCGATCTTGAACGTAATGGCGTCCTCAAACACGCGCAGATCCAGCCCCGTGCTTTTTTGCAGCTTATCCAGACGGTACACCAGCGTGTTGCGGTGGATATACAACTGCCGGGACGTCTCGGAAACATTCAGGCTGTTTTCGAAAAATTTGTTGATCGTGACCAGCGTCTCCTCGTCAAACTCGTCCGGGGAACGCCCGCCGAAGATCTCCTTGATGAACATCTTGCACAGCGGGATCGGAAGCTGGTAGATCAACCGGCCAATCCCAAGCGTGGCATATGCGATGATATAATGATCCTCAAAGAAGATCCGCCCCACGTCCAGCGCCATTTTCGCCTCCTTGTAGGAGCGGGAGACTTCCCGGATGTCGCTCACGATCGTCCCGTACGCGATGTGCGTCTCCATGTCGTCGCCGGAAAACTGGCTTAAGATCACCTCCGCCGTCTTGTTCAGCTCCTCGTACCCTTCGTTCTCCATGACCTCCTTGACGATGACGATGTTCTTCTCGTCCACCGCCGTCACGAAGTCCCGCGACTTGCTCCCTAAGATGCCGCGCGCCTTCTCCAGCTCGTTCCCGTCCTTCTCCCGGTTCGTCTCTATGATAAACACCACGCGCCTGGCGTCCGTGTCGATGTGCAGCTTCTTGGCGCGGTTGTAAATATCCACCAACAGCAGGTTATCCAAAAGGAGGTTCTTCACAAAATTGTCCTTATCAAACCGTTCCTTATACGCCACTAAAAGGTTCTGCACCTGGAACGCCGCAATCTTGCCCACCATGTACACGTCGTCGCTGTCCCCCTTCGCCAGCAGGATATATTCTAATTGATGCTCGTCGAAGACTTTGAAGAACTGACATCCCAAAAATACCTGGCTGTCCGCCGGGGACTCCACAAATGCCAGCGCCGCCGTCGCATAATTGTCCATGTCCTGGAAAGTCGCAGCCAACGCCTTCCCCTCAGTATCTATGATGCACAGGTCGATCCGCGTGATCGCCTTTAAGCCGTCCAGCGTGCTTTGAAGTATCTGGTTTGAAATCATCCATGTCACTCCTTTCGCTTCCCAAATCTTATACAACTTTCACAAAGCCAATTGCCCCGTATTTTTCAAAATTCCTGTGACTTATAACCATTTTAATGCAAAATTGCAAAAAAAGGAAGAGGAAATCCATATTTTTTTATGCATTTCCTCAACAATTTTTCAAAATTCCCGTTTTTTTTCATGGGCATAGTATACAAACCGCAACCGTTCCGCCCGAGGCCCTGCGCCTGCCTAAAAATCCGTAAGGACTGTCCGCTCCGCTGCGCCTGCCCAAAAAATCCGCAAGGCTGGCTGTCCGCTCCGCTGTGCTTGCCCAAAAAATCCGCAAGACTGGCTGTCCGTTCCGCTGTGCCTGCCAAAAAAATCCGCAAGGCTGGCTGTCCGCTCCGCTGCGCCTGCCAAAAAAATCCGCAAGGCTGGCTGTCCGTTCCGCTGTGCTTGCCCCGGGTCACTTCGCTTCCAGGAAGCCTTCCCCAAGGACCTCGCGCACGTCCCCGACAATGACGAACGCGTGGCGGTCGATCCGATATACCAGCTCTTTCAGCGCGACGATCTCTTTCTTGGCCACCACGCAATAGAGCATGCATTTCTCATCGCCGGAATACATCCCCCTGGCCTTCAGCCCCGTGACGCCGCGCTCAAGCTGCTCCATGATGCGCTGCGCCGTCTCTTCGTACCGATCCGTTATGATATATGCCGCTTTGGAAAATTTCATGCCTTCCAGGATCGTGTCCGTCACCTTGGACGAGATAAAGATCGTCACGATCGCGTACATGGACGGCCGCAGGCCGAACACATAAAGCCCCGCCAGCACGATCGCGCCGTCCAACACCTGCATGATCTGCGCCACGGTGTAAGCCTTCAGCCCATAATGGCGGACTAAAACCGCCACCATTTCCGTCCCGCCCGTCGTGGCGTCCGCCCACAAGATCACGCCGAGCGCGACGCCCGATATCACGCCGCCGAACACCGCCGCCAGGATATAGTCCCCTTCCACGAAATCAATCTCCGGCAGCACATACAGCCAGGCGGACAGCAGTGCCGTCGCGATCGCCGTGCGCCCGATGAACCGTTTCCCCTTCACGCGCAGCGCGAGGAAAAATACCGGGATATTCAGCGCCAGGTTCGCGAACCAGAGCGGGATGCCGCCTTCCCAAACCATGTCCGTCAGCCTCCTGATCAAGATCGCAAGCCCGGTAAATCCGCCCGTCACAAGGCCGATCGGGTCAAAAATGCACTTGATGGCA
Source organism: uncultured Lachnospiraceae bacterium (assembly GCA_947626795.1). GTDB lineage: Bacteria > Bacillota > Clostridia > Lachnospirales > Lachnospiraceae > Petralouisia. Next base: position 14,722 of record CANQTH010000023.1, on the reverse strand, counting down.
AACGCCAGAAGCCCCGTCCCCGCAAAGATCACCAGATACAGGAACAACAGCCCGCGCCTGCCAAACAGCTTTTCCTGCCGATCCTGCCAAATGCCCCTCAAAAAACAGGAAACCTTCCCCATCTCTACTCCCTCTCATCCGTCTTTTCGTAACGGAGCATCATGCTCTTCATCCTGATCTTCTGGAACAGCCGCCTGGCAAGCCCGAACAGCCCGAGGCTGTCGGCCCCAACGGCATAGGAATCCCCCATCCCGTACCAGATCTTCGCATTCAGCTTCTCCTTATTCTCCGCTAAGAACCGCTCCTGCACCGGGGAAGGCACGACGGACAGGATGATGTCCGCCCCCGCGCTGTTGATCTCGTTGCTCACTTTATCATAATCGCCCTCGCAGTCCGCGAGCGCGTACGAGCCTGCCACCTTGATCCTGCCCGCGGGCAGATGGCTCCCGCTCCGCCTGGCGCCTCCGATCCCCAAAAACTCGCGCAGCGCGTCCACCTGGTCGCTGGTGTCGCCTAACAAGTACACCGTCCGGTTGTTCCTGGACGCGCACTTCAAAAATTCCCGCTGGAACTCCCGCTCCGCCGTCTCCCGCATCCGCTGGGGGCTTCCCTCGCCCGCCGCCTCCAGGATCTCCGTATCCTGGATCACCGCCAGATCCAGCGATTCCAGGCACGCTTTCAGCTCCTCATCGGCCTGCGCCGCCACCAGCGTCTCCATGGAGACGGTCTCCACGGTATTCATGACGGCGCTGTTCAAATATACTTCCACCTTCAGCATGGCTTCCCGGACCGTGTAATTGTCCAGCTCCATACCGAGGATCGCTAACTTCTTCGACATATGCACCTCCTGCGGGGCGTCTATCAGCATTTCCCTAGAAGTATACCAAATGCGGAAAACTTTTTCAACTCCCCACTTTTTATTAGAACTTCACAAAACATACGTTCTTTTTCACACAAAAAAATCGGCTTTTCCACGCGCTTTTTTGTGGATAATGTGGATAATTCCGTGTATAACTCGCTTTTCCAGCCTTTTCGCGAGTTCAAAATGTGGACAATTTTTCGGATAACTTTTCGCCCAAAGATCATTTTTGTGCATATTTTTTTGGGTCGTTTCGCCTTGCCGCCGCCCTGTCGCAAAAGCCTCCCATCCCAGGCCGCCCGCGGCGTGAGCGGATTCCTTCCCGGCCGGATTTTCGCGCCTCCGCAGGCTTTTCATGAGAAAAACCCACAGCGTGGGCGGATCCCCTCCCGGCCGGACTTTCGCGCCTCCGCGGGTTTTTCATGAGCGAAAAAAAGGATGCCCCGCCATCAGGACATCCTTCTGCCTTTCTCAATTTAATTCTCAGGGGAAACGCCAATCCTGCGTCTCCTGCAAAATCCTAAGGAACAGGCGATCCGCCGCCTCCTTAAAAGATCCTCCTTACCGCGACGATCGGACGGTAGTTCGCCGGGGACGTATACTTGATCCCCGATTCCGGCGTGCTTGCGTGTACGATCGTGTTGCCGCCGACGTAGATCCCTACGTGGCCGCTATAGCATACGATATCGCCCGGCTGCATCGCGTCTGGGCTTACCGCGTACCCAACGCCCTGCAGCGCGCTGGAAGAATGCGGAAGGCCGATGCCAAACGCCCCATATACGCTCATGACGAAACCGGAGCAGTCCGTCCCGTTCGTCAGGCTGGAACCGCCGTATACATACGGATTCCCAACAAACTGGCACGCGTAATTCGCGACAGCTTGTCCATTCCCGCCGCTTGGCGGATTATAGCTGCGCGCCGGAGCTGCAGCCGCGCTGCTGCTGGAAGAAGACTGTGCGGAACTTGAGGAGCTGCTCTGCGCGCTGGCTTTCTTCGCCGCCGCTTCCGCCGCCTTGCGCTCTTCTTCTTCTTTCTTCAAACGGGCTTCCTCCGCCTCTTTGGATTCCGCCACGATGTAATGCGTGCTGCATTCCACGAAGTCCCTGGATACCCAGCCGTCGCCTTCCTCGATCGCGACCTTTACCCAGCCGTCCTTCTCTTCGATCACGCTAAGCTCTTCTCCTTCCGGAACCTGCCCCAGAAGCTCCGCGTCCGTGCTGGCGTCCGCGCGCACGTTCAGCGTGCCTGTCTTGACGTCCGCTACCCTGTGGCCTACGGACTGCGCCAGTTTCGCGTCCCCTACGACCAAAAACTCGGACTTGATATATCCTTCCACATCGCCGGAATGGATCTTGTACCAGTCTCCCTCCGTGCCAAGCACCGTGCATGCGGAATTGTTATACAGCTTCCCGACGATCTCGCCGTCTTCCCCGGCTGTCGCGCGGATATTCACATAATTGTCAACCTGGGCGATCGCGATGTTCTCATACTCGGACGCCGCCGATTCCTTCTTGGATTCTTTTTTCGATTCCTTTTTGGATTTCTTCTTATTCGCTTTCTTTTTCGTGTCCTTCTCCGCAGTTGTCCCGCTCTCCTGCGTATCCGCCGCGCTTTCCTTCTCAGCGTCCTGCGTCAGCGCCCTGGACAGCTCCTTGGAAATCCCCGCCTCAGCATCCCCCGTGCGCACTTCCGCAACTGCCGAGATCAAATTCCCTGCCCCTGCGCTCACCGCAGCCTGTGATACGAACGAACTGCCCGATAATACGACTGCCGCAGTCAGGCAGCAAGTAGTGGCTCTCCTGATAGAATTTCGATTCATAGTACCGTACCCTCCCATTACATTATCCGGTATCCTCATTTGTTACATTTATTACGAATTTATTACGGAATTTATTATAACAAAGGGCTTTTCCTATGTCAACTGTAATCTTCTACAAAATTCTTATTTTATTTCCCCGATAATTGTCCTCATTGTAAAATCCAACATTTTTTCACGCGTCCTCCCGCGCGAGATAACGCTCCGCGGACGCGGCGGCGTTCGCCCCGTCGGCTGCGGCCGTCACCACCTGGCGAAGCTGCTTCGTGCGGACGTCGCCTGCCGCGAACACGCCTTCGACGCTGGTTTTTGTATCTTCCCCGGCCGCGATGTACCCCGCCTGGTCGAGCTTCACCTGCCCTTTGAAAAGATCCGTGTTCGGCTCCGCCCCAACCGCGATGAACACGCCTTCGACGTCCAGCCTCTCGCTCCCGCTGCCCGCGCGCAGCTCCAGACAGGAGACCCTGCCGCCCTCCCCGCCGATGGAGGCTGCCTGCCTGTTTCGGACAAGTTCAATATTTTCCGTATTTTCGACTTTTTCCTGTAATATTTTCGCGCCGCGGAACTCCGCCCGCCGATGGACGAGATAAACCTTCCGGCACCCACGCGCAAGAAAAAGCGCGTCCTCTAACGCGGAGTCCCCGCCGCCGATCACCGCGACGTCCTTCCCGCGGAAAAACGCCCCGTCGCAGACGGCGCAGTATGAAACACCCATCCCCCGCAGCTCCTTTTCGCCCGGAACGCCAAGCTCCCGGCGCCTCGCCCCGGTCGCCAGGATCAGGCTCCGCCCCTCGTAGCGTTTCCCGCCCGCCTCGACCTCCTTGACCGCCCCGCCAAGCACGGCTTTTGCCGCCTGCGCGCTGACAAATTCCGCGCCCAGCTTTTCCGCGTGGGCCTTTAGCCGCTCCCCCAGCTCAAATCCCGAGACGCCCGGAACCCCCGGGTAATTGTCCACCTCATGGCTGTCTAAGACCTGCCCGCCGCAAAGGGGCTTTTCTTCTAAAACCAGCGTCTTGCGGCAGGCGCGCCGCGCATAGATGGCCGCGCTCAGCCCCGCCGGGCCGCCGCCTAAAATGATCACGTCATAACACATAAGAGTTCCTCCTTCCTGTTACTTCTTTTGATATTTTATTGATTTTTCTGCTTTTTCATGTAATAATAGAAAAGAACCGAACTTGAAACGGCGCGGTCCTGCCGCGCCAAGACCTGCAAGCGAGCCTTGCACGATCAGGAAAGGAGGGGCGCATATGGATATTGCCTCTTTATCAACCGCGCTCAGCATGACCCAGACGAGCAATGATTTTGGCGTCGTCATGCTAAGCAAGCAACTGGACAGCATGGAAACGATGGGCGACTCCATGGTCAAGCTCATGGAGCGGTCCGTGACGCCTCACCTGGGCGGGAATATCGACATTTCCATCTAATGCCCAAACGCGCCAGCGAAGCCAAACGGCGAAGCGGCTGCGTCCAAAAAGCTGTCGGCGGCAAGCCGGCAGCTTTTTTATGCCCATTCCAGGCCGCCTCCGGCGGGGCGGAACCGCGCCTGGCTAACGATCCGCATTCCCGCGCATCCAGGCTATATTCCCATATGACAAGAAAAACTCTCGGATCCGCGCCCGTCTAACGATCCGCATTCCCGCGGGCTTTATGGCAAGCCTAGCTTCCCATCATTTCCAAAAATATGCGCAGCCCGATCATGGCGAACGTGAGCAGGACGCCCACGACCAGGGAAGCCGTCACCATCCGTTCCCTCGTTCCCTGGCGGAACGCCCACTTCATATAATCCCACCGCTTATTGATCTTACAGATGGCAATGTACACGCCGACCGCGCCGCAAGTCGTCCCGATCGCGATCACGCCCCAGATCATGATCCCGAGCAGGAATAAAAAAAGCTCATCGTTTCCCATGCTCGCGGCAAAGCCGCCCTCGTAAGCGACCTGCGTCTGCGTAAGCCCGAGGAGCGCGCTGAAGATCACGCCCGTCGCGTTTAACGTAAAATGCGCGAGCATGGAGCTAAGGATGCTGCCCGTCGCCTCGACCAGGAACGCCAGGTACGTCCCCAGGGCAAACGCATACACGAACTGGTTGAGGTTCATGTGCATGCACCCGAACAGGAACGCGCTTAAAAATACCGCCGGGAGCAGCCTGCTCTTGCGGTACGTCTGGAACAGGACGCCCCGGAACATAAATTCCTCCACGCAGGCCGGAACCGCCGCGACAAACACCAGGCCGAACAGGACGTCCTGCCCCTGCATCAGGCCCGAAACCGCTTCCGTCCCGGTATTCGTGAACAGCATGGAGATCGCGTTCAGCACGATCATGAGCGGATACATCAGGTAAGTGCATACGACGACCAGCACAGCCGTCGCGATATTGATCTTCCGATAAGGGATCCACTCCCGTATGGCGCAGCCCTTTTTCCTGCAATATACTAAGCAGGGCAAAAGGATCATGAGCTGCGGCAGGAGGACCGACACGAAGACAGGCATCTCGGCCACCGCCGGGAAATAGGCCGCCAGCACGCTCAAGCCAAGCTGGCAGACGATGTATATTGCCACAACCGCCAAAAACAGGCGGTTCGCTCTTTTGTTCTCTGACATGGCCCCTCCCTATTTCTTCCTGATATCCGTATCCGTGATCACGATCTTCCGTTCCTTGTACAGGCGGCCGACCGCCCGCTTAAACGCGTTCTTGCTCATTTTCGCTTCCCGCATGATGAGTTCCGGCGAGGCCTTGTCGTTAAACGGCAGCCTCCCGCCGCGCTTCTCGATCAGCTCCATGACCTGCTCCGCGTCCTGCCCCATCTGCATATACGCTTTCTCGCGGAGCGTTAAGTCCAGCTTGCCGTCCGGCTTCACGCCCGTGACACGCGCCTCCACGCTGTCCCCGATCCGCAGGGAGCTGTGATCCTCATGGCGCGGGATCAGCGCAGAATAGCAGTCGTCCACTGCCACGAACGCCCCGAAATTGTCGCTCAGCTCATAAACGCGCCCCTTCACGGTATCTCCAGCCTCATAAGGGGAATCCATGCGGAGCATCCCGTAGAGGTCGCGCATACTTGCGCAAAGGCGGCTGCTCTTGTCGATATACAGCCTGACCAGAACCTCGTCCTTCTCCTTGACCGTCACAAGCTGCTCCTTATATGGAAGGAGCAGATCCTTCTCCAGGCCCCAGTCCAAAAACGCGCCGATGCTCTGCACCGACACGACGGTAAGCACGCGGGCCTCCCCCATTTTCAGCTTAGGCTCCTGGGTCGTGGCAATGATGCGGTCCTTGGAATCCTTGTAAATGAATACCTCGATCTCATCCCCGATCTCTGTCCCTTCCGGCACCTGGCGGAGCGGGAGAAGCACCTGCGTTTCCCCGCCCATGCGCCGCCCGCCGCGCCGACGGTCATCGCCATAAGAGGCGCGGCCGCCGTAACGGCTCCGGTATGCCCCGCGCCTTCCTTCCTGCGCCTCCCGGTCGGCGCCTTCCTGCTTTTTCTCTTCCAAATACACGCCAAATCCCACTTTTTTGGCGACAACGAGCATCTGCTTCTCTCCTAACCGAATCATCGTCTTTCCTCCTATTGTCTGTCCGTTCCTCTTTGTTCCCCCAGCCGTCCCCGACGGCCACGAATGCGCGCCGAATCTTTACTGCCGAAACTCCACGGCCGCGTAAGGCTTCCCTTCCTCGTCCGCCAGGCTCACGAAAATCTCCTCCCCGCCCTTAGAAACAAACGGGAAGATGACGTCCCCGTACACGGCGGCCTTCCGGTATTCCGCCCGCATCTTGTGGACGGCAAAGCCTTCCGGCAGGTAATCCTGCGCCATGCTGATGTATTTCCCATTGTTCACATGCTGGTTCGTGTCAATATGGGACTTATGCACCGGGAACGCCTCCCGCGCCTCCAGATCCTTCGGGAGCGCGATCTTGCGCGAGACGTCTTCCATCGGGAGCTGCGGCGAGAGCGTGTATGCCTCCGCCAGCTCCGGCAGGACCTTTAACGGCCTGGAATGCGCCAGATCCAACAGCACCCAGGTCGAGTTGCCCCACGCCAGCCGCTCCCCCGTCTCCGATTCCATGGCATAATTCCGGTAGCCAAAAAAGCTCTTCATCCCATAAGGCCATGTGCTGACCGTCACTTTCTCCCCGAACTCCGGATAGCGGCTGATCTCCACCTGCCACGCGGACAGCACCCACGCCGCCTGCTTTTGCATCATATAATCGATCCCGATGCCAAGCTCCTCCGCCTGGAACGAGCTGCAGTCCTGAAAATAATCCACGATGGCGTTCAGTGTGATCCTGCGCCCGTTATCCACTTCGCTGTACCGTATCCTGCTGTCAAAACAATACATATCTTCCTCCTGCCCAAAAGCAAAACCTTAGTAAGATAAAAAAACCCATCACCGCTGTGACAGGTCTTAGCTGGCCCACAAGGATTCGAACCTTGAAATGACGGAGTCAGAGTCCGTTGCCTTACCGTTTGGCGATGGGCCATTGTTTTTCAACAAAGTGTATTATATATGAGTTCCTGCGGAAATGCAAGTGTTTTTTTTATTTTTTTAAATTTCTGAAAATTTCTATTCCAAAGCCCTGCGCGTCCGCGCAAAACGCTCATCCGAATATCTTGATCCCGCCGTCCACCGGGGCGAACCAGGCCTGTTCCCCGGCCTCGAACCGCGCCGTCCCGTTCGTGGCCTCCCGCACCGCCTCCTGCAGCCCCGCGAGCTTCTCGATGGGGACCATGGCCTCCACCAGGACTTTTTCCGCATAAGCCGTGTCTACGACGTCCACCTGCCGCTGCGCGAGGATATACTGGATCTTCCCGATCCCGTTATAATCCGTGCCGATCCGAAGCCTCTGCCCCAGCCTCTTCTCGATCACGACGCTGTTTTTCAAGCCCTCCTGAACCGCCTTCTGGTACGCGCGCACCAGCCCGCCCGTCCCAAGGAGCGTCCCGCCGAAATACCGCGTCACCACGACCGCCGCGTTATGCACGCCTTCCTTCAATAAAACGTCCAGCATCGGACGCCCCGCCGTCCCGCCAGGCTCGCCGTCGTCGCTGCACCGCTGCAGCTCAAAGTTCTCGCCCGCCACGAACGCGTGGCAGTTATGGCGCGCGTCCCAGTACTGCTTGCGCATCCGCGCGATGAACGCTGCCGCCTCCTCTTCCGTCTCAATCTTCTCCAGCGTGGCGATGAACCGGGATTTTTTCTCCACGATCTCGCCGCTGCCGCCCTTATATAAAATCTTCACCGGCTTCCCGTCCATGCCGTCCCCTTTCCGGCGTCCTGCGCCAAACTGCTGCCTGTCCCTAGTAACCGTTCAGCCTTCGGCCTCACAGTTACGGAATCCGGCTCATTTCAAGTTTGCCTTCGGCAAAGAGCCGGATTCCCACTCGGCAAAATTTATACGTTCTTACGGACTTTGCAGCAAGTGCAAAGTCCTGGGCTGAACTGTTACCGTCCCTAATACTTTAGCATATTTTTACTTTATTTACTATCTCTTTTTTGATATAATGGCTAAATAGGAAAGGAGGCTTTCTATGAATTATGGAAAAAAAGGCATCTTACGGAAGGAAGCGCAGGTTTCGTCTTCCGCTTCCATGATATGCAAAAAATTCACATTCATTTTCTTAAAGGCGCTGCTTGTCTGCTGCCTGGCGGCCGCCGTCATCGGCGGATGCGCCGTGTTCGGCATTTACAAGGGCATCCTCGCGTCCGCGCCTGATATTTCCGATATCGACCCGACGCCCACGGGCTTTTTGTCCGTGGTTTTGGACAACCAGGGGAACGAAACGGCCAAGCTGGTCGCTTCCGGCTCGAACCGTGTCTACGTCACATTGGACGAGATCCCGGAGGACGTCCAGCACGCGTTCGTCGCCATTGAGGACGAGCGTTTCTACGAACACAACGGCATCGATATCAAGGGGATCATCCGCGCGGGCTTTGCCGGGATCCGCAACGGCTTCCATTTCAACCAGGGGGCCAGCACGATCACGCAGCAGCTTTTAAAAAACAACGTCTTTGAGGGCTGGGTCGAGCAGTCCGGCTTAGAGCGGGTGAAGCGGAAGATCCAGGAGCAATTCCTGGCCGTTCAGCTCAGCAAGGTGAAATCTAAGGAATGGGTCCTGGAAAATTATCTGAACACCATCAACCTCGGGCAGAACACGCTTGGCATACAGGCAGCCTCGCGGCGTTATTTTGGAAAGGACGTTTCCGAGCTTACGCTCTCCGAAGGGGCGGCCATCGCCGGAATCACCAAGAACCCTTCCGCCAACAACCCGGTCAGCCATCCGGAGAACAACAAAAAGCGGCGGAAGCTCGTCCTGCGGAACATGAAGGATCAGGGCTACATCACGGAAGAGGAGTACGACGAGGCCCTAAAAGACGACGTATATTCCCGCATCCAGCAGGTCAATATCGAATATGCGGACGAGAACCCCAATTCCTACTTCGTGGACGCCGTCATCAACCAGGTCGCCCAGGATCTGGTCGAAAAGAAAGGATACACCGACACCCAGGCTTACAAGGCGATCTACAACAGCGGACTCACGATCGAGTCCACGCAGGACATCAACATCCAGAAGATCTGCGACGAAGAAGTGAATAATCCTGAGAATTACTCGACGGAGCCGAAATATTCCTTCTCTTACCGCCTGACCGTGGAGCGGCAGGACGGGACGATGGAGAATTTCAGCGACCAGACGATGATTTCCTATTACAGCGCGTCAAATCCGGATTATTCGCTGAATTTCGCGAGCCAGGAAGAGGCGCAGGCGGCGATCGACGCCTACAAGGAAGAGATCTTAGAGCCTGGGGATTCCATCGTCGACGGCGGCGAATCCGTCGTGTTCACGCTGCAGCCGCAGGCGGCCGTCACCGTCATCGACCAGTTTACCGGAGACGTGAAGGCCATTGTCGGCGGGCGCGGGGACAAGAGCGGCAGCCGCACCTTAAACCGCGCAACTGACACCACAAGACAGCCAGGCTCCACGTTCAAGGTCTTAGCGGCCTACGCCCCGGCCCTGGACACGGCCGGGATGACGCTCGCTACCGTCCAGGACGACGCGCCCTTCACGTATTCCAACGGGACGCCGCTCAACAATTACGACGACAGCTACCGCGGGTTCACGACGATCCGCTACGCGATCACGAAATCCATCAACGTCGTGGCCGTCAAGACCCTGTCGGACATTTCCCCGCAGGTCGGCTACGACTACCTGCAGAATTTCGGGTTCACAACGCTGACGCAGGAAGACATGGTGGAATCCCTCGCCCTCGGCGGCATCACAAAGGGCGTGTCGAACTTAGAGCTGACCGCCGCCTACGCGTCCATCGCGAACGGCGGGACTTATACGAAGCCGCGTTTTTACACGCGGATCCTGGACCACAACGGGAACGTCCTGATCGACAACACGGCGGAGTCGCATACCGTCCTCAAAGACACGACGGCTTTTCTCCTGACGAACGCCATGCAGGACGTCGTCACGGCCGGAACGGGAAGCGCCGTTGATTTCGGGACGATGCCGATCGCCGGGAAGACCGGGACGACGACGAAAAACCGGGACGCCTTATTCGCGGGATTCACCCCTTACTATACCTGCTCGACCTGGTGCGGGTTCGACGACAACAGTCCGCAGGACGGCGCGCTGACCTCAAATCCCAAGACGCTCTGGCGGTCGATCATGGGGCGCATCCACGAGGGGCTGGAATACAAGGAATTCTCCGTCCCGGACGGCATCGTCACAGCAACCGTCTGCAAAAAGTCCGGGAAGCTGGCCGTGGACGGCCTGTGCGATTCCGACCCCCGGGGCAGCATGGTGGAGACGGAATATTTCGCTTCCGGCTCCGTCCCCACGGAATACTGCGACCACCATGTGCGCGCCACGATCTGCACCGTCTCCGGGATGCTCGCCAACGAATTTTGCCCGGAGGAGAGCAAGCAGACCGGGATCTACATCGTGGGCGGATCGTACGACTCGGACGACGGGCCGTACCTTTTGACGAATTCCCTGGCCCAGGAAAATTACTGCACCGCCCACAACGCGGACACCATGATCCCGGAGATCCCGGAAGCCACCGAGAGCCTGGAAGGCTCAGGCGACGGGGACGGCTCCCAACGCGAGACGGACATTCCGGAACGTCATACGCTGGACGACTCGGAGCAGGAAAACAAGACGGGCGGCAGCAAGATGGGAAAAAAGACGGGCGGCAACAAGCGCCAAAAGCCCTCCTGATACATTGAGCCTGCGCCCCAGCCGGGACGCAGGCCCATTTTTTGCGTGATTCTTTTCTCGCTTCACTTTACGACATTCCTGGATTTCAGCTCGATATAATATGTGATCTTCTCATCGCTGATATTCTGCCTGCACTGTCCCACGAAGCTCTCTAGGATCGTCTGCGTGACCGCCGTGACGATGCGCGCCCCCTGGCGTTCATGCGCCTTGTTCCACTCGTTCCCCGGAAACCTCGCCTCCATCTTCAGGCGGAAGCTCCCGCCGTTTATCGGAATGAGCTTGGCCTGCGCCCTGCATTCCCGCGACACCAGGAAAAACCGCAGCATCAGCATACGCATGACAAAATACAGATCCGCGCAGACCACCGCGTTAGCCTCTTCGGGGCAATACTGCGTATCCAGCGGGATCGGCTCCCCGCTCGCCCGGGAAAATTCCTCATCGATCCTCTGGCGCACTTCCTCCAGGCTCCTGACCGACTGGTTTTTCTCATCCAGGATCCAGAACAGCAGCCCGCTCTCGTACCGGATCAGTTGCCCGGCCTCTTCCCGGGGCAGCGCCTCTTCCATCTCCCGCCGGAACACCTCCAGCAGCGCTTTCGCAAATTTCGTGAAGTCCTCCCGCTCGCCCGGACGCCCTGCGGACACCTTCTTCATCTCGTCCAGATACGTCCTCGCGTTCTTCAGGTTCTTCTCCATGATCTGCTCGTTCTGCGCCTGCAGCTCCCTTTTGCCATAACAGGTGAACGCGTCGATGATCGCCTCCTGCAGCTCCCCGTGGTAGCTCACGTCCCGCTGGAAGATGCGGAACACCTTCCGCTCATTGATCAGGAGCTTCAAATGCGCCAGCTCCAGCCGCACCGTGTAGACGATGCAAAGCGTCTCCGGGCAGTACTCGTTCACATACTCAACGATCTTCGTGCCGTCGTAAGTCGCAAGGTCGATTCCCGTGATCACGAGCTTGTATTTCTTCTTCTGCAAAAGGACCGCCGCTTCCAGGCCGTTGTCCGTCGTGTCAACGTCGAACTCGGCGTCCTTTACCGTCTCTAAAAATTCCCGGATGATATCCTTATTCTGGTTCACAAACAAAAGGTTGTCCTTCATCCCCGCCCCTCCTTGCCTGGCTTTTTCGTTCCCTTCCATTTTTGCACAAAATGGGAGTTTTTGCAAGGGGTTGGCAGGCCGGGCGCTATTATCAATTGACAAAACCCGAAACCCGTGGCATGATTACTCTTAGAATTCTAGCCAGTGCAGAAAACAATCGCAAAGGAGAGTAATATTTATGAACAAGATCATCCGACGTATTTTCATGGTACTGCCAGCCGTGCTGATCCAGCTTCTCTGGCTTGGCGTCTTATTCAAATGGCTCGCCCCCTGGGCGGTCCTGATCAACTTCGCCTTATCCATCCTTTCCTTCCTTTTCGTGCTGTACCTTATCATGAACCGGGAAGAAGGGACTTATAAGATCCTATGGCTGCTCGTCATCATGGCCTTCCCGATCCCCGGGACAGCCCTGTACTTGTTTTTCGGGAACAAACGGACGACGAGGCCGCTCCAGCGGAAACTGGCCGCCGCAAAGCCGCTTCCGGCCCTCCCGGACGGCTCCGCGCCGCTGTACGAACGCCTTGCTTCCGAGAATAAGCGCCTCGCGCAGACCTTCCAGTCCATGCAGGCCATGACGGGTTTCCCGATCCGCCCCAACCGCCAGGCAGTCTTTTACCCGCTCGGGGACAAGCTCTTTCCCGCCATGCTGGAAGCCCTGCAGACAGCGGAACGCTTCATTTTCGTGGAATATTTTATTATAGAGAACGGCTTGATGTGGGATTCCATGGTGAAGATCATGGAGCAGAAAGCGGCGCAGGGCGTAGACGTGCGCATCTTATACGACGACCTGGGCAGCATTTCGACCTACTCAAAGGAAAACGCGAAAAAATTAGAAGAAAAAGGCTTCCGCTGCGCCGCGTTCAACCCGCTCGTCTTCGTCAAGGGGACGCTCAATTACCGCGACCACCGCAAAATGCTGATCATCGACGGGAAAACCGCGTTCAGCGGGGGCGTCAACCTCGCGGACGAATACATCAACCATGTGACGAAATACGGGCATTGGAAAGACATCGGCTTTCGCCTGGACGGAGAAGCCGTGCAGAATTATACCTGGATGTTCGCGGAATTTTGGAACGCGTTTACCGGGGACGCCATTCCGGACGGATTATTGACGCCGCCCCCTGCCGACAGTCCGGCGGCGCAGGACGGCTATGTGCTTAGCTATTATGATTCCCCGCTGCGCCCGGACGCGGCAAGCAACGAGCTTTACATCGACCTGCTGTCCCAGGCGCAGGAGTACGCGTGGTTCTTCACGCCCTACCTCATGCCCGGAGACGCCTTGCAGGACGCGTTCGCCCGCGCCGCGCGCCGGGGCGTGGACGTGCGGATCATCATGCCCGGGATCCCGGACAAAAAGCTGGTCTTCCGGATGTCGCAAAGTTTCTATCCGGTCCTGCTGGAGGCGGGAGTCCGGATCTACGAATATGCGCCCGGATTCGTCCATGCCAAAGGCTGCGTGATCGACGGCACCGTCGGCACAGTCGGCACGGTAAACCTTGACTACCGCAGCCTGTTCCTGCATTTTGAGAACAATTCCCTGTTCTACCGCGCGTCCCTGCTGGAAAGCTTAAAGGCGGACTTCCTCGCGACCCAGGAACAGTGCAGGGAGCGGACGCTCGAAAATGTCGGCCTGTCCTTCCGCCACTGGCTTCTGGACGGGATCCTGCGGATCTTCGCTCCGCTCTGCTGACAATGGGACGCCCTTTCGGCTTTGCGGTTACGGACTTTGCAGCAAGCGCAGAGTCCCGGGCTGAATACGCGCGCTTACTCCTCTCCCATGAGGTACAGCACGCCAAGCGTCCCCGGCCCGCAATGGGAAGAGATCACGCCCCCGGCCCTTGTGACCCATATTTCCTCAAAGCAGCCGGACTCTTCCAGACGCGCATAGGCCAGATCCACAAGCTCCTTCGGGCAGCCGGAATGCGTGATGAAGACCCGGTCCGGCTTCGCCGCCTTCCACTCGCTTTCCATATCCTTCACATAATTGAGGATGACAGTGCCCAATTTGCCGCGGTACTTCTTGTCCGCCTCCATCGCGCCGTTTTTCACGACGATCTTTGGATGCAGCTTTAACATGCTCCCGGCAAGCGCAGCCACGCTGCTGCATCTGCCGCCCCTGTGCAGGTAGGTCAGGGTGTCCACGACAAAGCTCGCGCGGACGCGCGGCTTTAGCTGCTCCATCCTTTGGACGATCTCATCCTTCGGCTTTCCTTCCCGCGCCATGACCGCGGCCTCGATCACCAAAAGCCCAATCCCGGTGGAAAGGCTTTCCGAGTCCACGACCGCGGCCCGATCCGCGATCCCCAGCTCCTCCGCCGCGATGCGGAACACGTTCGCCGTCGTGGACATCTGGCCGGAAATCGTGAATATGACCATCTCGTCCCCGGCCTCCGCGATCGGCCGGAGCGCCTCCATCGCGTCCTCTAAGCTCACGGCGGACGTCTTCGGGGTCGTCTTGTTCTCGTCCGACCAGCGGTAGATCTCTTCCGGAGAGATCTCGCTCCTGTCCCGGTATTCCTTTTCTCCCAGGACAATGTGCAGCGGGACGAGCGTGACATGATACTTTTGCAGCAATTGATCGGACAGATCGCAGGTGCTGTCTGATATGATCCTTACCATAACCTACCTCTTTCTAAATTCTGTGCTATTATACCATATCTGCTCCGCAGATACGGTATGTGGCGCTGGATGCCACTCCGCTCGCGCTCCGGGCGGTATAATG
>CANQTH010000022.1 GCA_947626795.1 uncultured Lachnospiraceae bacterium | reverse complement strand
TCCTTCTCACATCCATGCGGATGGAGGCGTAGAACTTGAGCGCGCGGCCGCCGGTCGTCGTCTCCGGGTTGCCGAACATGACGCCCACCTTCTCGCGGAGCTGGTTGATGAAGATCACGATGCAGTTGGACTTGCTGACGACCGCGGTAAGCTTCCGCAAAGCCTGCGACATCAGGCGCGCCTGGAGGCCCACATGGGAATCCCCCATGTCGCCGTCGATCTCCGCCTTCGGCACCAGGGCCGCGACCGAGTCTATGATGATGATGTCGATCGCGCCGGAGCGCACCATCGTCTCCGTGATCTCCAGGGCCTGCTCCCCATTATCCGGCTGCGAGATGTAGAGGTTGTCGATATCCACGCCGATGTTCTTCGCATATACCGGATCCAGCGCGTGTTCCGCGTCGATGAACCCCGCGATCCCGCCGTGCCTCTGCACTTCCGCCACCATATGCAGGGCGACCGTCGTCTTGCCGCTCGACTCAGGCCCGTAGATCTCGATGATCCTGCCCTTTGGCACCCCGCCGACCCCGAGCGCCAGGTCCAGGCTGAGGCATCCGGTCGGCACGGCCTCTACGTTCATCGTCGCGGTGGAATCGCCGAGCTTCATGATCGATCCTTTGCCGTAATCCTTTTCAATCTTCGCGATCGCCGCGTCCAGGGCTTTTAATTTATCTTCTTTTGCCATAATTATTCTCCTTTTCCGAACTTATGTTCGCTTTCCAACTTATACTAATACATATTTTTCGGGTTGTCAACTGTTTTTGGGAAATAAATCAAAGAAAAAAAGAACAGTTACCTATGTAACTGCCCTTATTATAAGCCCTTCCGCCGCATCCGTCAACCAGAAATCCGGGATCATCCGTTCACAAGATTGTGACAGGTCGGCCTTCGGCCTCCCGGTTACGGGATCCGGCTCATTTTAAATTTTCCTCCGGCTGCCCATTTACGGGATCCGGCTCATTTAAAATTTGCCTTCGGCCTCCCGGTTACGGGATCCGGCTCATTTTAAATTTTCCTCCGGCTGTCCGGTTACGGAATCCGGCTCATTTTAAGTTTGCCTTCGGCAAAGAGCCGGATTCCCTCTCGGCAAAATTTACACATTCTCACGGGCCAAACTGTTGTCACACAAGCTCCTTCAACTGCTCCAGGGAATGGAATCCCACCGCCTTCCTGGCGACCTGCCCGTCCTTGAACAAGAGCAGCGTCGGGATGCTCATGATCCCGTATTCCTGCGCGACCGCGCTTTCCTCGTCCACGTTCAGCTTCCCGACCTTTATGCCTTCCAGCTCTTCCGCCGCCTGCTCCACCACCGGCCCCTGCATCTGGCACGGCCCGCACCAGGCCGCCCAAAAATCCACCAGGACCGGCTGCCCGCTTTCCAGCACCTCTTCCCTGAAATTATCCTCCGTCAACTTTAAGACCGCCATATCCGATTCCTCCTTTTCTTTTCCGGCTGCCCCTGCGGCAGCCGCCGCAAGATCTCACGCCTTATGCGATAGCTTACCACATCTTCCCTCTTTTTTCCATCTTTTCCCGGATTTTTCCCGCGTGACAGGTAACAATTCCGCCTTCGGCTGTCCTGTTACGGACTTTGCGACAAGCGCAAAGTCCTGGCCCAAACTGTTACCGTGACGATTCAGCCTCACGGCTTCTCTGTTACAGCCTCTTCCCGTCCCGCGGCGGCCCGCTAAGAAACCGCTAAGGTTTTCCCGTCAGCCTTGCGCGCCGCTTCCCGCCATGCTAAAGTAAGCTATGCTTACATACGACAGCCAGGATACGGCGCACAAAAGAGGACGGATCTATGGGAAAAGATTTGGTAAAACATCAATTGCGGAACATAGGAGTGACTGCCGGGCTTCTGCTCCTGGCGACCGGGCTTGCGTTCATCCTGTTTTTTTTCATCTCCAAAAGCCCCGCCAATATCACGCTTTTTTACTTCATTGGCGTCTTATCCATCGCCCGCCAGACCGACGGATATTTTTACGGGATATTCGCTTCTTTCTGCAGTATCATTTTTATCAATTATTTCTTTTCTTATCCGTATTTTGATATTAATTTCCTCCTGCCGACCTACCCGTTCACGTTTTCCTGCATGCTGACGCTTTCCTTAGCGACCAGCGCGTCCGTAAGCTACATCAAAAAGCAGAACCGCGCCCTCCGCCTGCGCGAGAGGCAGCTTGCGGAGGCGGAAAAGGAGCGGATGCGCGAGAACATCCTGCGTTCCATCTCGCACGACCTGCGCACGCCGCTGACCGGGATCTTAGGCTCCGCTTCCTCGATCGCGGGCGACTTAGAATCCCCCGTTTCCCCGGAGCAGCAAAAGCTGCTAAGCCATATCCAGGACGACGCGGGCTGGCTCCTTCATCTCGTGGAGAACCTTTTGTCCATCATGCGGATCGCAGGCGACGGGACGCGCTTAGAGACGGTGCCCGAGCTGGTGGAAGAGGTGATCGACGAAGCGGTCATGCGCCTGCATAAACAGATGCCGGAAGCCAGGATCGACATCTCCGTCCCGGAAGCGGCTCTGTTAGTCCCGATGGACGCCATGCTGATCGAGCAGGTCCTCATCAACCTGCTCGCGAGCGCCGTCGCCCATGACCCGGACGGCCACTCCGCGCACCTCACCGTCGAAGAGCGCGCGAAGGACGTCGCGTTCCATATCACGGACGACGGAGTCGGCCCGGACAATGTACGGCTCTTCCAGATCTTTAACGGCGTTTCCTCCGATAGTTCCGCTGCGGATTCACAAAAGGGCATAGGAACCGGGTTTTCCGTCTGCCATACTATCATTAATGCCCACAAAGGCAGGATAGTCGCCCAAAACTATGCAAATGGAGCAGAATTCATGTTTACTTTGCCAAAGGAGGCGTCTGCATGAGCAAATTCACTGCTTTAGTCGTCGACGACGAAAAGAATATCTGCGACTTCCTTTCGAAACTATTGATGCAGAACAATTACCGCGTCAATTGCGCCTATACCGGACGGGACGCCCTGTCCTTCGCCACTTCCCAATGCCCCGACATGATCCTCTTAGACCTTGGGCTGCCCGACATGGACGGCATGGAGATCATCAGCCAGATCCGCTCCTGGTCCGGATGCCCGATCATCGTCATCTCCGCCCGTTCGCAGGAGCGCGACAAAGTACGGGCATTGGACGCCGGGGCGGACGACTACATCACCAAGCCGTTCGGGACGATGGAGCTGCTCGCGCGCATCCGCACTTCCCTGCGCCACAGCAACCGTCTCAACAGCGGCGGCAGCCTCCCCAACCATCCGTATCAGTCGAACGGCTTAACGATCGACTTCTCCCGGCGCAAAGTCACGTTGAACGGCGCGCCCGTCCACCTCACCCCGGTCGAATACAAGATCGTCTCGTACCTGGCGAAGAACTCCGGCAAAGTCATGACATATTCCGCCGTCATGAGCAACGTCTGGGGGCCTTACGCGGAATCCGACAATAAGATCCTGCGCGTGAACATGGCGAACATCCGCCGGAAACTGGAAAAGAACCCGGCACAGCCCGTCTATATCCATACGGAGTTAGGCGTCGGATACCGCATGGCCGAAGACGGGCAGGATCCTTAGCGCGTTTCGCCCGGTTCCTCTAACGCATACTCCCGGAATTTCTCCCCGCGCTCCTCAAAATTCTTAAAATAGCCGTAAGAGGCGGCCGCAGGCGATAAGACGCAGGCCCGTCCTTTCCCGGTCAGCCGCTTTGCCAGCAAGACGGCGCGCTCCAAATCCTCTTCATAATAGCAGTTCCCGCAGCCGCAGGCGGATTCGTACACCCGCTTCCCGGACGCATAGCTGCAGATGAACGTAAGCTCCGGATGCTCTTTGATGTACTCCGTCAAGACGCCGTAATGGATCTTCCGGTCCATGCCGCCGACCAAGACCGTCTGGACGTCCGGCACGCTGCCCGCCGCGCGGACCGCGGCCTCCGGGATCGTGGAAATGGAATCGTCGTAATAGGCGATCCCGTCTTTTGTCCCGATATATTCCAAACGGTGCGGAAGCCCCGAAAACCGCTCCATGCCCGCGCGGACCTTATCCCCGTCCAACTGGAACGCCTCCGTCGCGATCCGGTAGACAAACTCCGCGTTGTACTGGTTATGCCCGCCTATGAGCTTCAAGCGGTACGGCCGCGCCTCCTCCCGCCGGATGCGGACCGTCCGCGCGCGCGTCTCAATTTCCGGGACATTTTCTCCGACATAGAACAGGTCCCCTTCGTTTTGGTACCTCGCGATATTCCCTTTCGCCTGGAAATATTTCTCGAACGTCCCGTAATAATCCAGATGCTCCTCGTAAAGGTTCAGAAAAACCGCGATATGCGGCGATGCCTTCGTATGCGCCAACTGGTGGCAGGACATCTCGAACACGATGGCCGCGCCATTCTCGGCCTCCTCGTAAAAATCCAGGCAGGGCTGCCCGATATTGCCGAGCAGCGCCACGGGCTTCCCGCCGCATTCCTTGAGAACAGCGTAAAGCAGCGCCGACGTCGTGCTTTTCCCTTTCGTCCCTGTGATCCCGACGACCTGCCTCCCGAACTGCCGCAGGAAAAGCTCCGTCTGCGACGTGTATTTCGGGTCGTCCTCTTCCATGACGATGCCCGGGCTTTTGATGATCAGGTCGAACTCCTCTTCCCGGATCCCTTCCCGGCTTCCCTCATATATCTCGACGGAAGCTGCCTCGCAGCGGCTTTTCAGGAAATTCTCGGTCGACATCCCTTCCCTGCCGTAGCCCCAGATCAAGATCCGCTTCCCGCTCAGCTCCTCGATGATGCTCACTGCCCCATCCACCTCCTCAGAAGGCTCTCGTATTCTTCCGGCACGCTGTTTTCCGACGCCCATTCCCCAAGCAGGTCTTCTAACTCGCCCGGCGCGCTCGCGATCGCGTCCCGGTATCGGTCCGTCAGGAGGCTTCGCCCGCCTTTTTGCACGAACGCCTTTAACGCGACCAGCGCCTCGCGCCGCGTCCCGACGCATTCAAACGGCTTATTCTCGTCGATCCCCGTCAGCTCCCGGAAATACGTCTCCAACGACTCTTTCTCCAGCAGATCCTCCCCAAAGATCCCGTTCAGCTCCTCCCGCTCCAAAAACGGCGTCAGGATAATGTACACAAACAGGCACTTGGGACAATTGCAGCACCAGATCCCCTGCTTGCTGCCCGCGTTGCAGCTCCGGAACACCGGATGGTACTTTTTGCACTTTGAGAACAGCCAGGCGATCTGGATCTCCGTCAGCGGACGCAGCAGGCTGAAATAATGGATGTCCGAATCCGTCACTGTCTTGAGGTACCAGGCGAAATCCTGCTCGAACTCGAAGCTCTTGGAATACTGGTGGTTCACGAACGACCCCGGCACCGTCGTCTCGTTCGCGCTCGTCTCGTTGGACAGCGTGATATGCCGCGCGCCGCATAAGTACGCGGCGACCACGGAGGAGAACGCCACGACCGCCGAAAACGGGATATGCCCGTTTAAGTACCCCAGGCCGTTCAGCTCCAGCAATTGCGGATCAAGCCTGCGCCTCGCCACGTAATCGCCCTTCTGGCTCCCGTACGCCTGTATGACGCGCTCCGTCGTCCCGTTTCCGTTGACGCAGTATGTAGTGACCCCTTCCCCTTTCAAAAGCTCCAGGGACACGACGGAATCCTTCCCGCCGCCGACCGGGACGAGGCATCCCTCATAAGCGCGGGCATCCCGCAGGGCGGGCTCCCCGTCCCCTTCGCACACGATCTCGACAAGCTCTTCCTCGCTTGCCGTTATGCCGTTCCGGTACATAAATTCCCCCAGGCCGTTGTGGTACAATTTCCTCCACCACGCCCGCTGCTCTTTTGACAGGCTGCCGCACTTCACTTCCAGCCGCTTCGGGCATGCGCATTTCCAATAGCTGATCGTCTCCGCCATCCCCAGATGGAACAGCAGCTTTTGCAAGATCTCGCCATCCATCCCTTCCTCGCCCGGAAATTCCCAGACCGACTCAAATTCCCGCAGCCCCGGAACCGCAAAATGGAAGGCGGCGCGATAGCCGCCTTCGATCCGCCGCACCGTGAAATCCCGGTACTCAAACGTCCCATATGTCTCCCTTAATTCTTCAAACTTATACTTTGCCAAAACAATCCTCCTCCCGCCGCGGATTCCCGCGCCTGTAACGGTTTCCATTATATGAGGCGCAAAATCCATCCAGAACATTTTCCCATCCTATTTCTCAGGAATCGCTATTCGGATGAAGCATATTTTCTATAAATACCCCGTATCCTTTCGCCGCGTCCTGGACAAAGACGTGCGTGACCGCCCCGATCACCTTCCCGTCCTGGACGATCGGGCTTCCGCTCATTCCCTGGACGATTCCCCCGGTCAGTCCCAACAGCTCCGGGTCCGTGACGCGGAACACAATGCCCTTGTTCTCGCTGTTGTAATCAAGCCTTGTGACCGAGATGGAATACGCCTTCCGCTCCCCGGAAACCGAGGAGATGACCTGCGCCTCTCCCGTTCGGACCTCCTGCTTCATCGCGGCCGGGCAATATCCGCCCTTTGCCGCCTCTTCCGGAAGCTTTTCCAGCTTCCCGTAAATCCCGGTATTCGTATTTTCTTCCACCGACCCCAGCCGATACTGACCCTGGTAGGCGATCATGCCGGAGATCTCGCCCGGGTCGCCCCGTTCGCCTTTCGTGATCCCTTCCACCTGCGCTTCGTACAGCGTCCCTTCCTCCAGTTCGACTTTGATCCCGGTATCGATGTCGCTGACCGGATGCCCGAGCGCGCCGTAATTGCCCGCCTCGTCGCAGAACGTCAGCGTCCCTATGCCCGCCAGGTCGTCGCGCACCCAGATCCCCAGCTTATATTCTCTCTCCGAGGTCTGGACCGGCCGGATCCTCTGATAGATCAGCTCGCCGTCGCGCATGATCCCCAAAACGAGGGGCGCGCCGCCCGACTCGCCGACCTTCGCCATGAGGCTTTCCTTGTCCCCCACCACCTCGCCGTCCACCGTCTTGACATAGTCGCCGCTCTTCACGAGGTTTTCCGCGGGCGCGTAATTCATCCCGTCGATCCCGTTCACCGTCCCCGTCCCGATGACCATGACGCCGTCCGTCTTCACATAAATGCCGACCGGCTCCCCGCAGGGCGCGATCCGCTTCGGCTCGACGACCTCCACCGCGACGTCTTTTAGCTGGATCAGCCCGAACAGCTTGCAGGAGATGGAATAGCTCCCCCGCTCCTTGGAGCGCAGGGAAAATCCGTCGTTTAAGTCGATGTTGACCCTGCCCTCTTCCACCGCCGGGGACTGGTTTCCAAAGACTTCCAGCCCCTCGCTTTCGACTTCCCCGACGATCGGCAGATGGAAGTCAAATGTCTCTTCCTGCCCTTTCGGGATCCGGATCACGTCCGGGATGAAATCCCGGATGCCGTAATAGGAAAAAAACACTGCCCAAAGGAAGCCCGCCGCCAGACTCCCGCGCGCGATCCATTTGCGGAACGCCATCCCGTATCTTATCTTCTGGTCCTTCATCCTCTCACACCTCGCCTAAAGAGTTCAACATCCTTTAGTATGTGAAATTCTGAAGATTTCAATCTGGATATTTATGTATCCGGCGCCTTTTCCTTGATGGAGCGCGCAAGCTCCTTCATTTCCCGCGCGCTTTCCATCACTTTGTCCGTGATCTTCACGCCGCCCGACATCCGCGCAAGCTCCTTTACGCTCTCTTCTTCGCCCAGCAGCGCGATATTCGAGATCGTCGCGCTGTTTACCACATTTTTACTGATTAAAAAATGCGAATCGGCCATCGCCGCGATCTGAGGAAGGTGGGTGATGCAGATGACCTGGTGGCTCTTCCCGATGACGTTCATTTTCTCCGCCACCATCTGCGCCGTCCTGCCGCTGATCCCCGCGTCGATCTCGTCGAAGATCAGCGTCCCGACCCGGTCGCTTTCCGCCAGGACGGCCTTGATCGCCAGCATGACGCGGCTCAGCTCCCCGCCGGACGCGACTTTCCCCAACGGCTTCATCGGCTCGCCCGGATTCGTGGAGATCAGAAATTCCGCGTCGTCCGTCCCGTTCGCCGTATAGCCGTCCGTCTCCTTAAAATCCATCGCGAACCGCACGTCCAGGAAATTCAGATCCACAAGCGCGGCCTGGATCTCTCCGGCCAGCCGCTTTGCATATTCTTTGCGTATCTTGGAGACTTCGCCGGAAATCTTCCGTAAGGCCGCTTCCGCCTTTTCTTTGCGCTCTTCCAACTGCGCGAGGTACGTCCCGTAATCCCGCAGCCGGGCGCAGCGGGCTTCCTTTTCCTCCTTCTCCTTTAATACCGCCTCAATGCTGCCGCCGAATTTCTCCTTGAGACGGTTCACCTCGTCCAGCCGCCTCTCTGTCCCGGCAAACGTCTCCTCGTCAAATTCCTCGTTGGAAATATAGGCGGACAGCTCCCGGTTCAGGTCGTTGAGCAGGCTGTCGATCTCCCCGGCCTGGCTCTCCAGCTCCCCTAATTTTCCGTCGTACGCGGACACTGATTGGAGTTCCCGCAGCGCGCGCCCCAAAAGCTCCGTCGCGCTCCCGTTCCCTCCGGTCAGCTCGTAAGCCGCTCCGGCCGCCTCCATGATCTTGCGCCCGTTCGCCATCTTCCGGTAAGCGCTTTCCAGTTCCTCGTCCTCGCCCGCCGCAAGATGCGCGTCCTCGATCTCTTTTATCTCGTATTCCAGGAACGAAAGCTCGCGTTCCCGCCCGCCTTCGTCCTGCTCCGCCTGCGCCAGCTCCGCGCGGACGCCCTGGTATTCCTGGTACGCCTGCCGCAGGCGCTTCTTTTTTTCTTCCAGGCTTCCCTTCGCGTACTCGTCCAGAATTTCCAAATGCTTCTTTTTCTGGAGCAGGGACTGATGCTCGTGCTGCCCGTGGATGTCGATCAACAGGGATGCCGCTTTCTTCATGCAGGAGGCGGAGACAGTCTCGGAATTGATCTTCCCCACGCTCCTTGCCGGCGTGATCTTCCGCGACATGATCACCTCGCCGTCTTCCGGGAAGATGTCCATCTCCCCCAGGAGACGCTCCTGCTCCTCGTCTTCCACGCGGAACACCAGCTCGACCAGCGCGTACTCCGCATTCTCGCGCAGCATCTCCTTTGGCGCCTTTTCGCCCAGCGCGAGGTTGACCGATCCGATGATGATGGACTTCCCAGCCCCGGTCTCCCCGGAAAGGATATTTAAGCCCCTCCCGAATTCTACCTCCGCTTCTTCGATCAACGCCAGATTTTTCACATGCAGGCTTACTAACATACTTCCTCCTTCCCCTTTCGGGAAAACGCCGCCGGACGCGCCCCGCTCCCTTAAAGCATCTTGCGGAAACGCGCCATCAGGCGCTGCGTGTCCTCCACAGTGCGCACCGCGCACATCACGGTGTCGTCCCCCGCGATGCTGCCCACGATCTCCTTACATTCCATCGCGTCCAGCGCGGCCGCGACCGCCATCGCCATCCCGGACACGGTCTTGATGACAAGGATATTCTGCGCCATATCCATGGAAACAAACCCTTCCCGGAAGATCCTGGCATATTTTTCCTCCATCCCGCCGCTGCCGCCGCCAAAGGCGACGTATTTCTGCCGCCCCGCCCGATCCTGGACTTTGGTAAGCTTCAGCTCCCGGATGTCGCGGGAGACTGTCGCCTGCGTCACGGGGAAGCCTTCCCGCTCAAGGCAGTCCGAAAGCTCCTCCTGCGTCTCGATGCTGTTTTTTGAAATGATCTCCAATATCTTTGCGTGGCGTTTTGATTTCATTCTGCTTCCCTTTTCTTCCTGTCCGGCCGTCATGTGCAGGCCTGCAGCTTTTTCCGAAGCTGCTCCAAAAAGCTTAAGCGGCTCAGCTTTAAGATCCTTGTGTGCGATTCCGCTTTCCGCACGACGATCTTCTCCCCGGCGCGGAGCGTCGCGACATGGCCGCCGTCGAAGCTCACTTCCACATGCTCCCCGCCGCGCCCTTCCCCGTCCCGCGACGCCACCTCGACCGTAACCTCGTCTTCCGCCCCCAGCACAATGCTCTTCGCATTGAGCGAATGCGGGCTGATGGGCGTGATCAGGATCAGCTCCGCCCTCGGATCCACGATCGGCCCCCCGGCCGACATGCTGTACGCCGTCGACCCGGTGGGCGTCGCAAGGATGATCCCGTCCGCGCTGTATGTGTTCAAATATTTCCCATTCACGGAAATGATCAGATCGATGACCTGCAGCGTCCCGAACCGATGGATGACGATATCGTTCAGCGCCGTGCGTTCCTCGCCCCGGCCCTGTCCCGTCACGCAGGCGCCCGCCAGCAGCATCCGCCGCTCGATGGTATAGCCGTCCGCCGCGAGCAGCTTTTTCACTCCTTCAAGCGCCGTATCGGCCTCCAGCTCGCACAGATACCCCACATGCCCGGTGTTCACGCCGATCAGCGGGATGTTCCGCCCCGCCATGTTCCTGGCCGCCTCTAAGAGCGTGCCGTCCCCGCCCACCACGAGGATGCATTCCGTCTCGTCCGGGATCCGCCCGGCATCGAAATGCCCGCCTTCCTGCCTGCGGTTCTCCTGATACCCGCAGCGCGCGCCGTGTTCCGTGATAAAACGATGCAGTTTTTTCGTCAGCGCAAGCTGCGCGTCCCGTTTTGAATTTGCAATGATATAAAAATTCTCCATAGCCTTATGCCAGCGTCCCGTGCGCCTGCGCTACCACAGCCGCCACGTCTGTTCCCTCCTGACCTTCCATGCCTTTCCGGATATGGAGCAGGTACTCGATATTCCCTTCCGGGCCTTTGATCGGGGAAAAATCCAAATGCCTCACGCCAAACCCGATCCCGGCCGCGAACGCGATCACCCGCCCTATCACTTCCTCATGCACCTTCGCGTCCCGCACGACGCCTTTTTTCCCTACCTTCTCCCTGCCAGCCTCGAACTGCGGCTTGATCAGGCATACCATCTCGCCGTCCGCGCAGAGCAACTCCTTCGCGGCGGGCAAAACTTTCGTGAGGGAGATGAACGAGACGTCCGCCGACGCGAAGTCCAGCGTGTCCGCGATATCGTCCGGCGTAACGTAGCGGATGTTCGTCTTCTCCATGCAGACGACGCGCCCGTCCTGCCGCAGCTTCCAGGCGAGCTGCCCGTACCCCACGTCCACGGCGTATACCTTCTTCGCCCCGTTCTGCAGCATGCAGTCCGTAAATCCCCCGGTGGAGGCCCCGATGTCCATGCAGGTCTTCCCTGCAAGGCCGATCCCAAATCGCTTGATCGCCTTTTCCAGCTTCAGGCCGCCGCGGCTGACGTACCTTAGCGTGTTCCCCCGCACTTCGATCTCTACGTCCTTCTCAAAAAATGTCCCGGCCTTGTCCTCCCGCTGCCCGCCTACGAAGACCGTCCCTTCCATGATCATCGCCTTCGCCTTCTCCCTGGAAGGGGCGAGGCCGCGTTCCGTAAGCAGCACGTCCAACCGTTCTTTCATGCCTTCCCTTCCCTCTCCCGGCGGCCCAAGGCCTCCTTAATCTTTTCCGTTACGGATGCGCAGTCAAGCCCAAGCTCCCGATACAGGACGTCCACGCTCCCCTGCGGCACATAGGCGTCGGGGATGGCGACGGTCAGGATCTCGGCCTTCGCGCCGCCCCGTTCGCTCAAGTAGCGTAGCACATGCTCCCCGAACCCGCCGCGCCTTACGTTCTCCTCCATCGTCACGAGCAGTCCATGGCTCTCCGCGAGCCGATCCAGCATCCCGGTATCTAAAGGCGCCGCGAACCGCGCGTTCACCAGCGTGCAGGGATATCCCTCCGCCTTCAGCCGCTCCCGCACGCCTTCCGCGGCCTTTACCATGCTCCCGACCGCGAGGAGGGCCACGCCGCTCTCCTCATAGAGCATCTCGCTCTTCCCGTATTCGATCTTGGCGCGGAACTCCTTCAAGCCCGCATACGCCTCCCCTCTGGGGTAGCGGATCGCGGCCGGATGCCCGAGATTCAGCGCGAATTTCACCATATCGGAAAGCTCCCATTTGTTTTTGGGGGCCATGACGCACAGATTGGGGATAGCGGACAGATACGACAAGTCAAAGATCCCCTGGTGCGTCTCCCCGTCGCTCCCGACAAGCCCTGCCCGGTCGACGGCGAACACCACGGGCAGATCCTGGATACACACGTCATGGAGGATCTGGTCGTAAGCCCTCTGGAGAAAAGATGAATATACGGCCACGATCGGCTTTAGGCCCGCCGCAGCCAGGCCCGCCGCAAACGTCACGGCATGGCCTTCCGCGATCCCGACGTCAAAAAAACGTTCCGGGAACATATTATGGAAACGCTTCAGCCCCGTGCCGTCGCTCATCGCCGCCGTGACCGCCACGGCCTTCGGCTCGCGCTCCCCTAATTTCCGCATCACGGTAGAAAAGACGTCCGTATAATTCGCCACGGTCCGAGGATGGCTCGGAAGCCCCGTGTCGATCTCAAACGGCTCCGCCCCGTGGAACCTGGCCGGATGGCGTTCCGCTGGCGGGTAGCCTTTCCCTTTCTTTGTGATCACATGGACGACGACCGCCCCGCTTACCTTGGACGCTTCCTTAAATACGCGGAGCATATCCTTGATGTTATGCCCGTCCACCGGGCCCAGGTACGTGATCCCCATGTTCTCGAACAGCATGCCCGGGATGAATAGCTGCTTGATGCCGCTCTTCGTCCGGCGGATCCGCTCGACCATCCGCTTGCCGTACACCGGGATCTTGTTCAGCGAATTCGTCACCCCGTTTTTCAGGCCCTGGTACGCCTCCGCCGTGCGCAGGTTCCCCAGGTGGCGGGAAAGCCCGCCCACATTTTCCGAAATGGACATATTATTATCGTTCAAGACGATCATGAAATTCGTTTCGAGACGGGACGCATTGTTCAGCGCCTCGTACGCCATGCCTCCGGTCAGCGCCCCGTCGCCGATCACGGAGACGACCCGGTAATCCTCCCCTGTGATCTCCCGGGCCTGGGCATAGCCCAAGCCCGCCGATATGGAAGTCGAGCTGTGACCCGTGCCGAAGCAGTCGCAGCCGCTCTCTCTGCGCTTCGGGAAGCCGCTCATGCCCCCATATTCCCGCAGGCTCTCAAATCCCGCCCGGCGCCCCGTCAGGAGTTTGTGCGTATACGACTGGTGGCCTACGTCCCAGATGATCTTGTCTTCCGGCAGTTGGAGAAAAAGATGCAGCGCCATCGTAAGCTCCACGACGCCCAGGTTGGAGGCCAGATGGCCGCCGTTCTCCGCGACGCGGCAGATCAGAAATTCCCGGATCTCATCCGCAAGCGCGGGAAGGTCTTTTTCCTCTATCTGTTTTATGTCATTCGGCCCTTCTATCTTCTCTAACAGCATGATCGGACATCCTCTTCCTTCTTCTGTATTGCGGCAGTCAGCTCTCCCTGTAGGCCAGCGACGCCATCAACTGCCCCAAAAACTCATTCTTCACCACAAGCGCGTCCAGCCGCTCCACGCTGCTCTTAGAAAGCCGCTCCACCTCCCGCGCGGACGCCTCGATCCCGAACAGCGCCGGGTATGTCGTCTTGCCGTTCTTCTCGTCGCTGCCCACGGGCTTGCCCAACGTTTCCGTCGTACTTGTCATGTCCAGGATGTCGTCCTGGATCTGGAACGCGAGGCCCAGCTCCCCGGCCGCCAGCTCGACCTGCTTCTGCTCGCTCTTCGTCGCCCCGGCCAAAAGCGCGCCGATCACCATCGCGGCCTCCAAAAGCGCGCCCGTCTTCAGCCGATAGATGAACAAAAGCGTCTCTTTCGTGACCGCCTGTCCCTCGGACTCCACATCCACGCACTGGCCGCCCAGCATCCCGTAGATCCCCGCTTTCCCCGCGAGGATCTGCAGCGCCTTTCCGATGTTGGCGTTCCCCGGCTCGATGTCGAACGCTTTTGCCGCCGTCTCGAACGCGAGGTTCAAAAGGCCGTCCCCCGCCAAAATGCCCATCGCTTCCCCGTATCTGGCGTGGGTGGTCTTTTTCCCCCTGCGGTACTCGTCGTCGTCCATCGCCGGCAGGTCGTCGTGGACAAGGGAATACGTGTGGATCATCTCGATCGCCGCCATGAACGGCTCGATGACCTTCGACCTGCCCCCGAACATCCGGTACGTTTCCTGCATCAGCATCGGGCGCAGCCGCTTCCCGCCCGCCAGGACGCTGTAATTCATCGCGGATATGACCGTCTTCTGCCTCCCTTCCTCCCTGGGCAGGTACGCCGCGATCACCGCGTTGACCTGCTCCGTCCTGGCCGCCGTCTCTGCCTTTATATCCATAGCGCCGCACCTTCCTTCCTAGCTCTCCCCGAACGCTTCCAGCTCCCCCTGCTCGTTTAGGACGAGCATCTTTTTTTCCACGCTGTCGATCTTTTCCTGGCAGGCCTTCAGCTTGCGGATCCCCTGCTCATAGAGCGCGAAGGATTCCTCCAGCGTCACGTCCCGCTCCTGCATCCTGCCTATGATCGCGTCCAGTTCCTTAAAATTCTCTTCTAAGGACGGCTCGTCCGCTTCCGCGCCGCCCGCCATTTTTGCCTCTTCCATCTTCCTGCCCGCCTCTTTTACTCTTCTTCCCTGCTCCCGGGCAGCGGCCCGCGCATGGACACTTCCGTCGCCTCCGCGTAAACCGTCCCGTCCAGCATATGGACCGCCAGAAGATCCCCCGTCCGGACCCGCGCCGCTTCCCGTATGCCGCGCCCGGACGCGTCCGATACGAACGCGTATCCCTGGCTTAATTTTTTCACAGGCGAATGCGCCTCTAATCGCTCCGCCGCCAGCTCCAGCTCATGCTTCTTCTGCGTAAGCTGCCGCTCCATCGCCGCGCGCAGCTTCTCTTCCAGATCCGCCGCCGTCTGCCGCTTTTCATTGAGGCGGCTTTGCGGACTCATCATCCCAAAACGGCTCCGGTACCATTCCAGCCGCTCCCCCGCGCGCGCCAGCTTCTCCGACATCCTGCGGTTCAGCTCCAGGCGGGCCGACAGGAACGCCGTTCCCAGCTCCCGGATATCATAGACGGCAAGCTCAGCCGCCGCAGAAGGCGTCGGCGCGCGCAGATCCGCCACGTAATCCGCGATCGTCGTGTCTGTCTCATGGCCCACGGCGGAAATGATCGGGATGGGGCATTCAAAGATCGCCCTGGCGACGATCTCCTCATTGAACGCCCACAGATCCTCCATGGAGCCGCCGCCGCGCCCGACGATCATCACGTCCACGCCCAGCCTCTCCAGCGCATGGATCCCGTTCACGATGCTGGCCGCCGCCCCGTCCCCCTGCACTAAGGCCGGGTACAGGATCGTCTGCACATAAGGGTTCCGCCTGCCGCTGATATTCTGGATATCCCGGATGGCCGCCCCAGTAGGCGCGGTCACGATCCCGAGCGTCCTGATATATTTGGGGATAGGCTGCTTATATTCCTCCGCGAACATGCCCATCTCCTCTAACTCGCGCTTGAGCCTCTCAAACTTCTGGTACAAAAGCCCCGCGCCGTCCGGCAAGATCTCCCTCGCGTAGAGCTGGTACTTCCCGTCCCGCTCATAAACGGAGATCGAGCCAAGCGCGACCACGTTGTCCCCGTTTCGCATCTGGAAGCCCAGCCCCTTGCGGTTGCCCGCGAAAAGGACGGCCTGCAGCGCCCCCGTCCCGTCCTTCAGCGTGAAATAAACATGGCCGGACGTGTGGTACTTGCAATTGGACACCTCTCCCTTGACATAAATTCGGTTCATCATGAAGTCCTGGGAAAACATATTCTTGATATAGGAATTTACCTGCCCTACCGTATAGATATTCTTCGTCATACCAGCTTCGCAAGGATCCCGTTCACGAACGAGGGGGAATCGTCCGTCCCGTATTTTTTCGCAAGCTCGACCGCCTCGTTGATCGCCACGCCCTGCGGGATATCTTCGTCAAACTTGATCTCATAGACCGCAAGGCGGATGATCGTCAGATCCGCTTTGCCCATCCTGGTCGTCTTCCAGCCCTTGGCCGCCCCGTTCACCATATCGTCGATCTCCGGGATCCGCTCCAGCGCCTTCTTGAACTTCTCCTGGATATAGGCGAGATCCTCCTGCGTCCCCCCATTCACCTCTTCCATAAACAGCCGCATCTGCTCCTCCAGGTCGTCCGCCTCATAAAAATCCGCGCGGAACAGCAGCTTAAATATTGCTTCCCTGATCTCCCTCCGGTTCATAGCGATTCCTTTCTTAAATCGATTCCCTCTCCGGCCCGAATCTCTGCGCATCCTCGCGGGGCGTTTCTCTGACAAGGGGATCGGCTCCCCCATCGGATGACAGAAAGGGCGCCGAAAAGCGCCCTTTGCAGCAAGTGCAAAGTCCTGGGCTGAACTGTTACTTATTTTTCTTCCCTGTGTCCACGCCCGCGATATGCACGTCAACGCTGCCCACTTCCAGCCCCGTCATGTTCTCGACCGCGGACCTTACCCGCTCCTGAACCTTCGCGGACACTTCCGGGATGGCATATCCGAAACGGATGTTGATGGCGACGTCCGCCCTCACCACGTTCCCGACCACCTCTACCTTGATGCCCTTGGAAAGGTTCTTCATCCCCAGCTTGCTGACAAGCTCGTTCGTGATGTTCCCGGCCATGGAACTTACGCCCTCCACTTCCGTCGCCGCCAGGCCCGCGATCATCGCGACTACCTCGTCCGCGATGCGCACCTCTCCCAAGCTCCCGCTCTTGATCGTATATGCTTTCCTGTTCTCCGCCATTCTTCCTGCCTCCTAACTCTGATCCTTGCGGCCGCTCCCGCCGCCTTATTTTTTAATCTATATTATAACAGAACATCTCTGTTTTGCAAAGGGAAACGCGGATTTCTTTCTAACTGTTGCAACTGTTCAGCCCAAGACTTTGCACTTGCTGCAAAGTCCGTAAGAACGTGTAAATTTTGCCGAGTGGGAATCCGGCTCTTTGCCGAAGGAAAATTTTAAATGAGCCGGATTCTGCAACAGGGCAGCCCTCGGCTTCACAGTTGCGGAATCCGCCCCGGCGCGTCACTTCCGCAAGGCTCCGTCGGTATAAATATACTCATACGGCGTCGCCTGGTAGACGTAATAATTGAGCCAATTGGAATAGAGCGCGTTGGCGTGCGCGCGCCATTGCAGGCTCGGGCGCACCGTGCAGTCGTCCCCCTCGTAATAATTCTTCGGCATCTGGATGTCAAGGCCCTTCCCCTTGTCCCTCATATATTCCGTATGTAATGTGATCCGGTCGTATTCCGGATGCCCCATGACGAAGATCTTCTTCCCGGTCTTGTCCATCACCAGGAAAACGCCCGCCTCGTCGGAATCCGCCAGGATCGTAAGGTCGTCGATCTTCTCTATGTCCTCCCTGCGCACCTGGGTGTGCCTCGAATGCGGCGCCAGGAAACGGTCGTCGAACCCCCGGACAAGCGGGATCTTCCGGTTCCGCACGCGATGCTCGAACAATCCGAACATCTTCTGCGGGAGCGGCTCCTTTTGTATCCCGTAATGGTAGTACAGCCCGGCCTGCGCCCCCCAGCACAGGTGCATCGTGGACGTCACGTTCGTCTTCGTCCATTCGCAGACCTCCTGGAACTCCTCCCAATAATCCACTTCTTCGTATTCCAACTGCTCCACCGGGGCGCCCGTGATGATGAACCCGTCGAAGTTCCGGTCCCGCACCTCTTCGAATCGGTTATAAAACTTATTCAAGTGGCTGCTGGACGTGTTCCTGGACTCATGGCTGCCCACCATCACAAACGTCACGTCCACCTGGAGCGGCGTGTTTGACAGTTCCCGCAGGATCTGAAGCTCCGTCTCCTCCTTCAGCGGCATCAGGTTTAAGATCCCCACCTCGATCGGGCGGATGTCCTGGTGCATCGCCCGGTTCTCATCCATCGTAAATACATTTTCTGACTCTAATTTCTCTCTCGCAGGCAATCCGCCCTGAACCTTGATCGGCATGCTCCCTTCCCTCTTTCCATATAGATTGGCTTTCGCGCCCGGATCCCGTCACGTCCCGCGGATCATCTCCCTTAATTCTTCCTCCGATACGACGCGGATTCCAAGCTCCTGCGCCTTCGCCAGCTTGCTCCCGGCATTTTCCCCCGCGAGCAGGACGTCCGTCTTCTTCGATACCGAGCCGGACACCTCCCCGCCCTGCCCCTCGATCAGAGCCGCGGCCTCCTTCCGCCCAAGGCTCGGGAGCGTCCCTGTGATCGCGAACGTCATGCCTTTCAGCTTGTCGCCCTGCGCGCTCTCCTTTGCGCGCATATTCACGCCATATCCTTTCAGGCGTTCCAATATGCGCCGATTCTCCTCTTTGCCGAAAAATTCCAGGATGCAGCCCGCGCTCACTTCCCCGACGTCGTCAACCTCCTGCAGGGTCTCCGCGTCCGCCTGCGCCAGCGCGTCCATGTCCTTAAATTCCCGCAGCAGCGTGCGCGCCGCCGCCACGCCCACATTCGGGATCCCCAATCCTGTCAAAAGCCGATAGGCGTCGTTTTCCTTGGATCGCTCGATCGCGTCTAAGAGCTTGTCGGTATTCTTCTCTTTCCCGACGATGCCCTGCGCGATCAATTCGTCCCTGTGTTCCCTGAGCGCGTAAATATCCGCCACGTCCTTTAAGTAGCCTAAGCGCGTCAGCTTCTCGATATACACAGCCCCAAACCCCCTGATGTCCATCGCGTCGCGCCCGACAAAATTGACGATACGCCGCTCTAACTGCGCCGGGCAGTTCGGGGACGTGCATTTGATGTCCGCTGTGTCGTTCTCCCGCTTCGTCTTCGCCCCGCACACCGGGCAGACGTCCGGCAGGCGGTACGGCTCTGCGCCTTCCAGCCGCTTCTCTTTCAAAACCTTGCGCACCTTCGGGATGATCTCCCCGGATTTATAGACTAAAATATGGTCGCCGATCCGGACGTCCAGCTCGTCGATAAAAGCCTGGTTATGGAGCGTCGCCCGGGAAACGCTCGTCCCGCACAGCCGCACGGGCGTAAAGACCGCCGTGGGCGTGATCCGCCCGGTACGCCCCACGGAAAGCTCGATGTCCAAAATCGTCGCTTCTTTTTCTTCCGGCGGGTACTTGTACGCCACCGCCCACCGCGGCGCCTTCGCCGTCGCGCCAAGCTTTTCCCTGTCTGAAAACGAGTTGACCTTCACGACCGCGCCGTCGATATCGTACTTCAGGTTCCCCCTGTTTTCCCCGATCGCGCAGATGGCGTCCCAGACTTCCTCCTTTGTCCGGCAAACGCGGTAATCCTCAATGATCGGGATATTGTTCTTCTTGAGGTACTCGTACCCTTCCGTATGCGTCTTGATCTCCATGCCGCGGACCTGCTGGATATTGAAGACGAACATCGAAAGCCCGCGCTCCTTTGTGACCCCGCTGTCAAGCTGCCGAAGCGTCCCGGCCGCGCAGTTCCTGGGGTTCGCGAAGGTCTTTTTCCCTTTCAGCTCCTGCATTTCGTTGACATGGGCAAAATTCTCCTCCGTCATGTAAACTTCCCCGCGGATCTCCAAATATTCCGTCGGGAACTTTAAGCTCTTCCTCACATCCGGAATGACTTTCGCGTTCACCGTCACGTCTTCCCCAAAATTCACGCCGTCCCCCCGCGTTAAGGCCGTCCGGAGCTTCCCTTCCTCATAGCGGAGCGCCATGGAAAGACCGTCGATCTTATATTCCACCACAAATTCCGGCTGCTCTAGCTGCCGCAGCATTTCCTCCACGAAGCTGTCCACTTCCTCTTTCGAGAACACGTCCTGGAGGCTCAGCATCGGAACGTTGTGCCGGATCAGCGTCCCGGCCTCCCGCTTCGCCGTCCCGCCGACTCTCCGGCTCGGGGAATTCTCGTCCGCAAATTCCGGATATTCCCGCTCTAACGCGCGCAGCTCCCGCATCATGGTGTCGTATTCATAATCCGTGATCTGCGGGCTGTCCATATCGTAATAAAGACGGTTGTTGCGCTCGATCTCCTCCCGCAGTTCCCGGATTCTGCCCTCTGCCTGCTCTTTCTCCATTGCTCTCCTCTCCTTCTTCATATCCGCCCATAAGATAACCTTGCATTCCCGGAAGGCGCGGCGTTCCCGCCACTCCTCTCCTTCCTCATATCCGTCCATAAGATAACCGTTCCGCCTTCCGGCCTCCCGGTTATGGGATCCGCTCATTTTAGATCGATTACCGCAAAAGCTCCTTCAGCCCCTCCCATTCCCGGGGCGTCGCCTTGCGGTAAGCGCCTTCCTCCAAGTCCCCCAGGCGGATATTCATGATCCGCACACGCTCCAAGTCCGTCACCCGGTACTGGAAAGCCTCGCACATCCTGCGTATCTGGCGGTTCATCCCCTGGGTCAGCACCATCCGGAAAGCGCGCCGCCCGGCTCTCTCCACCCGGCAGGGCCGCGTCGTCGCATCCAGCTCTTCCAGATATACGCCCCGCGCCATCCCCTGCAGGAACTCGTCCGTGACGTCGCGGTCCACCTGGACGACGTATTCCTTCTCATGGTAATTCCTGGCGCGCAGGATCTGGTTGCCCAGTTCGCCCTGGTTCGTCAAAAGGACAAGCCCGCGGGAATCCTTGTCAAGCCTCCCGACCGGATACACCCGCTTGGGATAGCCCACGAAATCCACGATGTTGTCCTTCTCTTTTTTCTGAGCCGTGCAGACGATCCCCCTTGGCTTGTTGAACACCAAAAGGATGGCCTCTTCCTCCTTTGTCGCTTTCCTGCCGCCGCACGTCACGTCGTCGCCCGGAAATACCTTGTCCCCCATGACGGCCGTGCGGCCGTTGATCGTGACCAGACCCGCCGCGACCTGCCGGTCCGCCTCCCGGCGCGAGCAGATCCCCGCCTCGCTCAGATATTTGTTGATCCTGACTGCTCCTTCCATGCCTTTCCTCCCCCTCGTCCGGCGCGCCCGCGCAACAATTCAGCTATGGTCGTCGGCGTTTCCTTGGCTATCTCGATTCCCTCGCCCGGCGCAACAATTCAGCTATGGTCGTCGGCGTTTCCTTGGCTATCTCGATTCCCTCGCCCGGCGCGCCCGCGCAACAATTCAGCCTTCGGCTTCACAGTTACGGACTTTGCAGCAAGCGCAAAGTCCTGGGCCAAACTGTTACCATAAACCCAGCCCCCAGGGCTTCTGCGTCACAAAAACCGTTTCAGGCGTTCGATCCGCTCTTCCTCAAAATCCACCAGCTCGGCCGCCAGCTCGTTCGCGTAACTGCCCGCCGCCTTGTTATTGTGCTTCGCTTTCAGCAAGTCCGTGATCCCCCGGGTATTGCTCTGGATCACCAGATCCGCCACATGGGGCGTGCTGATGTTCAGCAGCGTGCCTGCCTGGATGCTGCCCCAGAGCTTCGCCTTCTCTAAGCCGGATTCCCGCGGGGCGACCCCGTACCGCCACAGGCCCGCTTCCGCCTTCCGCTCGAAATTGCGGTAATGGTTCCGTGCAAGCGTCAGCTCGTAGGCAAATTCCTGATTATAGACTTTCCCAAGCAGCATATCGATGGCCTGCCCCGCAGTCTTCGCATTTTTTCTTGTTTCTTTTAACACATTGATCTCTTCCCGATTACGCATCGCACCCTCCTAAAATTCCCGCGCCAATTCGCGCCTTTCCTTTTAGGTTGAGGCATTTTCCTGATTTTATGCGTAACCGCAAGGTAAAAAAGAGAACTGCTTTTGGGAGCAATTCTCTTTTCCATTTGAAAATCCGGTATCCTTAATTGTAACAGTACAGCCCTGCGGCTGCCCTATTACGGAATCCGCCCATTCCAGGCCGCCTTAATTATTCAAAAGCAGGTCCGTCCGAATGTATCCGGTCTTGCCGCCCCACTCTACCTTTGTCCAACCTTCCGCATAGCTCAAGACGACTTTGATCTCGTCCCCAACTGCCGTAACCCCAAGCACTTCCGCCGTCTCGCTCATGGATGCGCGGACATTGTAGCCGCTGCTTGCGGTCAGGACTTTTCCTTCCGGAACGTAATTTAAGCCGCTATTGTCGGATCCATCATCCGTATCCTGGCTGTCCGTGTCCGCATCCTGCGTATCGTCAGCAGCCGTATCCTGGCTGTCCGCGTCCTGCGCATCGTCCTGGCTGTCCGTATTCGCTGCGTCCGCATCCTGCGTATCGTCAGCAGCCGCGTCCTGGCTGTCTGTATTCGCCGCGTCCGCATCCTGCGTATCGTCAGCAGCCGCGTCCTGGCTGTCTGTATTCGCCGCGTCCTGCGTATCCTGGCTGTCCGCGCCGCCGCTCTCATCCGCAGGCTGCTCGGCCTGGTCGGACGCGTCCGCCGTCTGCGTGGGGCTGTCCGCCGAATAAGAGCTTGCCCAGCCCTTGATCGCCTCCGCCACCTGATCTACCATATTCTTCAGATCCGCGTCGGAATCGATCGCCGCGTTATATTTATCCTGAAATTCTTTGAGAAGCTCCTGCACGTCTTCCCCGTCCTCAAAAGCCTGGATCTCCTTCTCGACCGCGTCGTCGACCGACTGCTCCTGGATCTCGCGGTTGAACGAGCTGTAGAGGTTGTCGATATAGAGATCCCCTTTGTCGTTCGTCCTGATATAGAAGAAATCCATGCCCGGAAGGTCGCCGTCCACATTGTGGAACTTCATGCTGAACGCGACGGACGCCAGATAGGAACCCTCCTCCGAGCCGGGCTTCGTATAGCAGGTGATGTCATTGTACCCTTCCACATATTCGTTCATCATCTTGATATAACTCTTCTCCATATCGGACAGAGACTGCGTGATCGAGGAAAGCTTATCCACGTCCCCCGCCGCATAGGAATTATAATAAGTGGACACCAGTTCCTTCACTTCCGGAACGTCCACCTCATACTCCGCCTGGGCGTCCTGCGCGTCCTCCCCGTCCCCTTCCGCAACGGAAGCCGCGACTTCCTGCTCCGGATCCTGCGCCTCGTCCTTATCGCCCAACGTCGTCACCGCGATCACGGCCACCAGTGCCGCCAAAAGCACGCCAGCCGAGATATACTTCACATTCCTCCTGCAAAAATCCGCGATCCGGTTTGTATCTACATCAGAACCTGTCTTCCTGCCGTTATTCTCTTTCATATCCCGCTCCTTTATCTTCTATGCGCCGCGCCCTGCAGCGGGCCGCAGCCGCCAGTATGCTCCAAATACACCCAGAGGGAATCGAACCCCCAGCCCCAGAACCGGAATCTGGTATTTTATCCGTTAAACTATGGGTGCGTATGCTCCTATTTGATAAAGCTAGATTATTGTATCACACTTCTTTGGAAAAATCAAAACAATTTTTTAATATTTCTTAAGATTTCCTCCGCGATCTCTTCCGGGCTTCTCCCATCCGTCGCCACGGCGATATCCGCGGCCTTCTGGTAATACGGGACGCGTCCCTCCATCATCTCGCGGATCTGCCCCAGCTCCATCTTCCCTTCCAGCAGCGGGCGCGAGCCGTCCCGCCTTACGCGCCCCAAGACCGTCTCCGGGCTTGCCGTGAGCCATGCCACCGCGCCGCCCCGCTTCATCAAGCGCACGTTCTCCCCGCGCAGGGCCATCCCTCCGCCGCAGGAAACGACGTTCCGCTCCTGCCCCGCGAGTTCTTCCAAAAGCTCCGTCTCCAGATCGCGGAAATACGCCTCGCCTTTTTCCCGGAAGATCTCCGAAACGCTCCGCCCCTGCCTGCGGGCGATCCGCGCGTCCGTGTCGATCTCCTCATATCCGGCCGCTTCCGCCAGCTTGCGGGACACGGTGCTTTTCCCAACTCCCATAAATCCGATCAGGTAAATATTATTCCCCATATTTCTCTTCCATGCTTTCTGAAATCTGCCCTAAAATACGCGCGACGTCCTCCATCGGGAGCTGTCCCGGCGCGGACGCTTTCCCGATCGTGGCGAACGTGACGTCCGACCCGAACACCTGCCCGCTGATCCTTGAAACGATCCCCATGCCGCCCATCGCCATCGTGATCAGCGGATAGGAAGGATCCTGTTCTTTCATATGCGCAGTCGCCTCCAGCAGGCGCAGCACGTCCGTATTCTTCTGCGGCATCACGGCAAGCTTCGCGATATCCGCCCCCGTGCGCTTCAAGGCCGCCAGCTCTTCCTCCATCCGGGCCGTCTCCGGCGTATGGGAAAAATAATGCTGGGACGCGGCCGCCAGTACCGAATGCCTGTGGATGCGCGCGACCGTCCCCGCCGCGTCCGGAAGCTCCGCCGCCTCCACGTCCAGGATATCCACGCATCCGCTCTTTGCCGCCTCAAGCAGCAGCTTCTCGTAATCTTCCGCCGTAATCGCCCATTCGCCGCCCTGCCGCCTGCTGCGGAACGTCCCGAGCAGGATCGTGTCCTCGCAGATCCCGGAAAGCCCCTCAAGCGTCTGCCTGACCTGTCCCAGATCCCGGACGCCCTCGAAAAAATCCATCCGCCATTCCAGCATATCGGTGCCTCTTCCGACGATCTCCCGTGCGGCCCCGAAGATCCCTTCCCGGCTCTTTTCCGTCACCGGGACGCAGATCGCAGGCTTCCCGCCCCCGATCCCGCGGCCTTTTATGATAATGCCTCCCGCCAATTCCAGTGCCTCCTTCGCGCGCCGCGTCCTGCGGCGAGTTAACGTTCACTGGCTGGCCAGCGAACGTTAACGATACTCCTTAGTATAACGGATTCAAACAAAAGTTGCAAGCCATTGACATATTTTTTATAATCCATTAAGATAACCTAGGTAATATTTTTGCATCGCAGCCAGAAAGCCGGAAGGCTGGATCGTTACACAGAATCATTACCAAGTTTTTATGAAACAGGTGAGAAAATGGAATATGAGATCACAGGAAAGACAAAGCTGACCGCCCTGTTGGGAAGCCCGGTGGCGCACAGCATCTCCCCGCAGATGCACAACGAAGCGTTCCGGCAGCTCGGATTAGATTACGTTTATCTCGCGTTCGACGTGACGCCTGAGCGCTTATCCGACGCCGTCCGGGGGCTGAAAGCGGCGGGGATCCGCGGCTTCAACCTGACGATGCCCTTAAAAGTGCATATCCTGCCCCTTTTAGACGAACTGACCCCGGCGGCAAGGCTCGCGGGCGCAGTCAATACGGTGACAGTGGAGGGCGGCCGCCTGATCGGGCATACGACGGACGGCGAAGGGTATATGCGCTCCCTTGCGGAAAGCGGGCGCCAGATCCTAGGGGAAAAAATGACGCTCCTCGGCGCGGGCGGCGCCGCGTTCGCCATTTGCGCCCAGGCCGCGTTGGACGGCGTCGCGGCCATCGACCTGTGCAAGCGCAAAAACGCCTCCTGGGGCAGGGCCGAGGCGTTCTGCCGCCGCGTGGCGGAAGAGACGGGATGCCGCGTCCGCCTTTTGGACATCAACGACGCGGGGCAGCTTTCGAAGAGCATCGCAGGCAGCGCGGTCG
Organism: uncultured Lachnospiraceae bacterium; assembly: GCA_947626795.1. Classification (GTDB taxonomy): domain Bacteria; phylum Bacillota; class Clostridia; order Lachnospirales; family Lachnospiraceae; genus Petralouisia. Next base: position 11,243 of record CANQTH010000022.1, on the reverse strand, counting down.
TGACGAACGCGACCAGCGTCGGGATGGCTCCGGACGTTTCCCAAAGCCCCCTCCCGGATGCTTCCATGCTGCGGGAAGGCCAGATCGTGTCCGACATCATTTACAACCCACGGGAAACGCTTTTCCTGAAACAGGCGAGGGAAAGGGGCTGCGCCGTCTCCAACGGCCTGCCCATGCTGCTGTATCAGGGCGCGGCCTCGTTTGCCTGCTGGACCGGGAGGGAAATGCCCGTGGACGTCGTCCGGCAGAAATATTTTTCCAATTAATCTGATCGATAAGGAGATACAGCCATGAGCTTCACATTTTTAAAAGAACTTCCAAAACCGGAGGAGATCCGCCGGGAATATCCCCTGTCGGAACACTCCGCACAAGTCAAAAGAGAGCGCGACGCCCTGGTGCGCGACATCATCACCGGGGAATCAGACAAATTTCTCGTGATCATCGGCCCCTGCTCCGCAGACAACGAGGACGCTGTCTGCGACTACATCAGCCGCTTGAGCCGCGTGCAGGAAAAGGTGGCGGACCGTCTGGTCATCGTCCCGCGCATTTATACGAACAAGCCGCGCACCACGGGGGAGGGATACAAGGGCATTTTCCATCAGCCGGACCCGGAGAAGCGGCCGGATATGCTCGCCGGACTGATCGCCATGCGCAAGATGCACATCCGCGCCCTGGAGGAGAGCGGCCTTTCCTCGGCTGACGAAATGCTCTATCCCGAGAACTGGCCGTATGTGGAAGACCTTCTCTCGTACGTCGCCATCGGCGCGCGCTCCGTGGAGGACCAGCATCACCGCCTGACAGTCAGCGGCTTCGACGTGCCTGCCGGGATGAAGAACCCCACCAGCGGCGACTTGTCCGTCATGCTCAATTCCGTCTACGCGGCGCAGCATCCCCACCATTTCGTCTTCCGCGGCTGGGAGGCAAGCACGACCGGGAACCCGCTGGCCCACGTCATCCTGCGGGGAGCGGTCAACAAGCGCGGCGTGTGCATCCCCAATTACCACTACGAGGACTTAGAGCGGCTGATCCGTATGTACGATGCGATGGACATCGTCAACCCCGCCGCCATCATCGACGCCAACCATTCCAATTCCAACAAGCAGTATCGGCAGCAGATCCGCATCGTGAAGGAAGTCATGCACAACCGCAAGATCGAGCCGAACATACGGACGATGGTGAAGGGCGTCATGGTCGAAAGCTATATCGAGCCTGGAAGCCAGAAAGTCGGGGAACACGTTTATGGGAAATCCATCACCGACCCCTGCCTCGGCTGGGAAGAATCCGAGGACTTGATCTACCACATCGCGGAAATGGCGGTATGACCGCATTTCCCGAGCGGGAGGCGATCCGCCGCCGGACGCGCCTCCGCGGAAAAGGAGCGGACGCCCGAACCCGGGCGCCCGCTCCTTTTCTTTTCTGCCAAATGGCAGTCTTTTTATTTCTTAATTTTGATCTTCCAGGTCGCTTTCTTGCCGCTTCCGTCCGTTGCAGCAGCCGTCACTTTCACGGTCTTGCCTGCCCCGGCCTTCTTCGTCTTTACAACGCCCTTCTTGCTTACGGTCGCGTACTTCTTATTGGAGACTGTCCACTTCAACGTGACCTTCGCGTTCTTCTTCTTGATGGTATTTACGGTAGCTTTTACCTTTACGGACTTGCCCGCCTTTACGGACTTGGCCGCCTTCAGCGTGATCTTCTTCACTGCGTCCGTGATCTTCACTTTCGCGGTCGCTTTCTTGCCGCTCCCGTCCGTCGCCGCTGCCGTCACCGTCACGGTCTTGCCTGCGCCCGCCGCTTTCGCGGATACGACGCCCTTCTTGCTTACAGCCGCGTATTTCGTATTGGAAACCGCCCACTTCAGCGACTTGTTCGCCGCGTTGTTCGGAGCCACTTTCACTTTCTTGCTCAGGTCTAATTTCTTGCCTGCCAGTACCTTGTAAGTCTTTGCGCCAAACTTAACGCTGCTTACCTTCACGGCCGCGTTCGCGCCCGGCTGATCCGTGCTGCCGCCCGGCTGGTCTGTGCTGCCGCCCTTGCCGCTGTAATTTACCTTTACGACGGTCAGGGACATGGCCGGGACTTCGTACGTCATGCTTCCGCCCGTGATCGACGTCTGCGTCGTGACCGGAGCGACTTTCGTCTTCTCCGCCATCGTATTCATGTCCATCGCGTCGCCGGAGAGGCAAATCAGCTCTACCTTCGTGCCGTCCTTGACGCCCGGATAATTCAGCGTGATCTCCTTCGAGTAATCGTCATGGTTGACAAGCTTTGTATAGATATAGTCGTCGTCTTCCGAGGAGACGTAATACAGTTCCGTCTGATGCCCCTTCTTCTCGTCGTAAGCGGACGTGTCGCTGTTATATTTTTCCAGCGTCGTGTTGAGGATATGCTTGCCGTAGTTGTTGGAATACATCGTCTGCACGTAATAGCTCGGCGTGCCGTAGCTCTCATACGCGTCGAACTTGATCAGGTTGTAATCCCAGTCCCTGCAGCCCTCGCGCTCAAACAGCGGCGCGTAGGAAGCGTGGCGCACGATATCCGCGTTCCGCTCGATGCCCGTCATGTAAGCCGCCTCGCTGATCGCCGTATCCAGCACATTCTCCGTCGTGCTGTTCAAGTGACCCGCATATTCGCCAATGAACACGTTGCTCCCGCCGTTTGCGAGCCGCTTGTACTGGTCGTACGCGTAATCGTCCGTCAAAAGCGTGTTACCCGCATCCCCGGCGTAATTGATGTAATAATGCTCATCCACCAAAGTCTCGCCCGGCATCGTGCTGTTGATCCAGTTCCACGCCTCCGTGTTCTGGCTTCCCTGGTAGTACGGCCCGGTCGAGGAGATCAGCGTGATCTTCTTGTCCGGATAATGCTCTTTCACATATTTTTCCACATAATCCTTGATCCACTTGTAATTGCTGTAGTAAGTCTCGCCCCAGTTCTCATTCCCGATCCCGATATAATTCAGGTCAAACGTCGCCTCATGCCCGTTTTCCACACGCTTGGACGCCCAATATTTCTGTGTCGCGTCCGTGCTGTCCGGGTCGCCCCAGCAGTAGTCGATCAGGTTGGTCGCGTGCTTCGCAAACGGTTCGAGCGCATCTCCCGTCGCGGCTTCCGCCGTATTGCGGAACTGGCAGTAGATGCCCGCGCTCAAGATCGGGAACGCCTGCGCGCCCAGATCCTCGCAGAGCGTCAGGATCTCATGGTAGCCGAACTGGTAAGACATCATGTAGCCGTAGTTGTCCGTGTAATTGACCGGATGCCCCGGCGTCCCCCAGTAGCTACCGATCGCCCGTCTTTCTTCCAGCGGGCCGACGGAATCTTCCCAATTGTAATAGCCGTCCGTCCCGTAGCTCCCTTCAATGACGCAGCCGCCAGGGAAGCGGATGAAACTCGGGTTGAGTGCCTGCAGCTTCTCCACGAGGTCTTTCCGAAGGCCCGCGCCGTAGGAATAATTCTTGTTGCCGTAGCCGTAGCCGTCCGTCGGGATCAGGGATACCATGTCGATGTACATCGCGTCGGAAGCCCCCGCCCCCTCAAAATTCAGCTCCAGCGTCCCAAGTTTCGTCTCCGTCCCCTTTAAGGACGCGGAGATCTTTTCCCATTTCCCATCCTTTTTCAGCGTCAGAGCCGCTTCGTCCGTCAGCGCATTCCCGCTGTCGTCCACAACCCGAACCTTCACGGTCCCGGGATACGCGCTGTCCGCTTTCATGAACATGGAAAAATCATAGGTGTCGTCTTTCGTGATCGCCATCGCGGACTGATCCAGCTTCGCCTTCTCCACGAACCCATGGTTCGTCAGCTTCTGGCTGCCCGTGATCTTGGCGTAATTCTTATTATTTTCATTCAGGCCGTCCGTCCGCTCCACAACGAAACCTGCGGAGTTGCTGCTCTTCCAGTGCAGCCGCCAGGACGTCTGGTCGCCCTTCACCTCCGGCGCAGTCGCGGAATCCAGGTTCTGATAATTCTCAAAAGAGTTGTTCTTCACCATCTCCGTCGAAAGGCCGCCGTCCGCCGCGCTGTTGATGTCCTCATAAAATACGCCGAACAGCTCCTGGCTGATGTCCACGCCCTTATTCTTCTGGTCGATCGTCATCGCGTATTCCGTCACCTTATCGGACAGCACGAGGATTTCGATCTCCTTATCCTTTGAGATCGCGGCGTCGCCCGCCAGCGTGCAGGTCGCCGTCAGTTTCACTTTTGTATTCTCCGCCGGAGGCGTGATCTTCCCGTCGTCGGAGATCACGTCTGGATTGCCGCTCTTCCAGGAAACGTTCACCTTGCCGTTCATCGCCGTCTTCGGCAGCGTCAGGCTCTTGCGGATGCGGCTCGCCACTTTCCCTTCCTTCACTTCCGGGATCTCCAGGCTCTGCCCGGCAGCGGAAACGACGAACTCGTCGCTGATGTCGGAATATACCTTCCAGCGGTACACGCCGTTGCTGTCGCCCGCGACCGTCATGTACATCCGGATGGCCTTGGTCGTGACAGGCTCGATCGTGATCTGGTTGTACTGGTTGTACTTCGAGAAATTCTTCTTGTTCGATACGAGCGTGGCCTCTTTCCAGCTCCCGGACGCATCCTGATACTCAAAGCGCACCTTGGAGGGGATCTTCATGCCGGACTCGCTGCCGTACCAATATACCTGGAACGTCTTGGTCGTCAGCTCCTCGTCCCATTCATACTGCAGCCAATGCTCGCTTCCCGCCGACTGCGGCCAGTTGCCCCAGCCAAGCCCCGTCTGCCCCATGTCGGAAGACGTCGGATTAAAAGTCTCGTCGTTGATGCCGTTTAAATTCTCCCAGTCGGAAGTGTAATCCGAGCTTGGGATCGCATAAACCGCCGCGTCCGGAAGCTTCAAGTCCTCGCTCGGTGCTTCCGGCTCTACCGCCTCCGGCTTCGGGAACGAATCCGGCACCTCACCGATCAGCTTCCAGTCGTTGACGGCTACGGCGACTTTCTCGCTGCCGGAGACCGCATGCGCCATCGTAACGCGGATCTTCGTGGTCGTTACCGGCTCGAACTCATACGTGTTCACCGTATTTGCCGCGAAAGACCAGTCGCCCTTCTTCGTGACTTCCTTCCACGCCCCGTTCTCGTCATACTCAATGGTTATGCCCGTCGGCGCCATGACGCCGCCTCCGTCGTCAAAAAACTGGATCGTGGAGCCGCTGACTTCCGCTTCCCCGAACTCGCTCCAGTCGTACATCATCCACTGGTTGTAGCTCGCAAGGTCCTCATCACTATGCCCGTTCCAAAAAGTATCCATGTTTTCATCGGCAAAATTGTCCGGTCCCTGTCCCCAGCCGACAAAACTTACGGAAGGCACGGCATAATCCCGCAGCGTCGGGTCATCCGCGCTCTCCCATCTTCCCGACGATCCTTTTTCCTCCGCCCTCGCCTGAAGCGATGCGGGCAGCGAACTAAAGATCATCGCGACCGCCAGCAGGACGCTGGCAAAACAACGTAGTTTCTTTGATCTCATTTCCTTTTCTCCTTCCTGCCTGTTCCGGCTGCCGTAACGGCGTCCGCCGTCACGGGCCTCTGCCATGGTAAGCTCATGGTTTCATTATAACAAACCCCGCATGGAAACGAAATGAGACTATTTTAAGATTATAGAACAATTTTAAGGGACTGGGACTGCCGCGCGCCTTTAGAAAAACCGCAGGACGCTTTTCAAGATCGCCGGGTTCACATAACTTTCCAGGACGATCCCCGCGAGGTAAGCCGCAGACAGCGCGGCCGCCGCCAAGGCCCCCGCACCGTAAAAGCATTTCCGCTCCTTCCCGCGCAGCGCCCCTTCCCCGTGCATCCTCTGACGCCAGAGCGCGGCAAAGCAGCAGGCAAAAAAATAGGCCGGGAAGTACAGCAGGTATTGCGGGAACAGCCCCGCCAGAACCAGTGCCATCCCCTTCACTCCGTATTTCGCTATCCCCGCTGCCAGCATGAACCCGACAGAAAACCCCTGCCAGCTCAGCGCCAGGATCCCGCACGGAAGCCCGACGGACGTAAAGAGCAGGGGAAGAAGCAAGAGCAGCAGCGGCATCCGCTCGCCCAGGATATAAAAGAACAGGTCTTCCCCGTTCACTTTCCCATACTGGAACTTCCCGATAAAATAATCGTTCAATATCCCCGCGTTGGAAACGGCGTCCCTTCCCATCAGGTTCGCCATGAAGATCCCCGCCACGAACGCCCCGAGCAGGCATCCTTTCATGACCTTTGCCCACACGGGCCTATGCTGGAAGATCCGTTCCTGCCGCCAGGATAAGCGCAGCCATTTCTTCATAAGAACATTCCCTTTTCCGCATTCTATTAATTCTTATGCAAGGGCATGTTCAAAAATGCGGGGTTTCCTTAAATCCCCCCTAACAGCGCCAGGACGCCCTCCATCTTCTGATTTGCCTGCGACAAGATTGCTTGTCCGCTCTGCTCTAAAATGTTGTGCTTTGAAAAATTCACGGTTTCCTCCGCCATGTCCGTGTCACGGATACGGGATTCCGCCGCCTGCGTATTTTCTTCCGTGATCTCGCTGACGGAGCAAATATGCTCTAATCGGTTCTGCCATGCGCCGTACAAAGTTCTCCTCCCTGACAGCACCCCTAACGCATGATCCATATATCCAATGGTCGCCTGCGCCTGCTCATAATTTTTTGCCCCGGCGCGGTACATCCCCAAGACCACTGTATTTAACGCAAACCGTGGTATTTCCACAGAATCATATACAATGCTGCTATTTTGGATATGCAGGCCGTTATCATATGGAGATTCTTCCAAATGGGACTCAAATTCCGCGCGTACCGCCACATTATGGTTCTCCTGCCCGTCAATGTCCAGGTATGTGTAATCCGTTGCATCCAGATGGATATTGGAATTTCCAAGCGTATCGTCCATCGCCTGCCGCACATAATCTTCCATGACGCCCGCCAGATCTGCCGCGTCCGACCCATCAGACTTGTTTTTGTATGCGATCTCCATCGTATAACGATCCAACCCGCCATGTTTCTGGCTATCGTACGCCTCATACGACCCATCCGCCAGTCTTACGTATTCCCCATTCGCATCCGCGGCCATGTTTACCTGCACGCAATCCGCCACATCCCCAAAATCATACGTATAGCTTAAATCCATCCTTCTCCCGTCTGCAGATTCCAAAGAAAGATGCAGCTCATCCGTATCGATCGCATTAAATGGAGCCGTATCAAACGTAGCGTTTCTCGCCCCGCTTTCATCCTCCCTGTCGTCATAGACATACAGTTTCCCGCTATTGTCCGCCGCATACTGCGTATAATGAAAATCATAGCATTCCGCCGTAATGTCCACGATTGCTTTCGCCAAATCCGCCCCTGTCACGACGCCATTTGCTTTCAAAGATCCGATATCGATCTGAAGGGCGTAATCACGCCCCTGGTTCTTAAAATTATATTCGAAGCCTCCCGCAGACGTGCTTCCGGAAGCTCCATCCATAAAAATGATGCTATAATGGTTGTCGCAAGTCTTGCACGTCGAATTAAAGCCAAGGCCAATCAGGTCGTCCAGCGTATATTCGCTTCCAAGGCCAGAAAAATCCACAAACGCACTGATATAATCCATCCCGTCTTTCCCCGGGTAATAACTGCTTTCCCCATCCGTCAGCGCCATATTATGCTCGTCGATCGTCACCTTCCCATCAAAATAACCGGAAGTGGTGATCTTATCTTCCCCAAGTAAATCCGTAAGGCTTCCCGAGCCAAGCTCTTCCTTTTGCGGATCGCCGCCTGCAAGCGCGATGTCGCGCTTCCTGCGCAATACATACTGCAAATATGTATTGATATCTCCCTCCAGATCCTTCTGCATCCGCTCGACATTCCCGGAATAAGAAAGGGCGGTATTCCCATCCGGATCTTTGTACTCCAGCAGAGCCTCGCCTGTGACCTCGTCATACAAAACATCCGAATCTCCCACGCGTTCCTGGCTTTGCGCGTCAAAATCCCTGCCAAGGCCCCGTTCTTCCTCGTACCGGACGTAATTGCTGCTCTTCAATTCTGCTTTTACCACATTGCCGTTCAGCGGAATATCAAGATTTGTATCATAATTCGTTTTTATGTTCTTTCCGCTGATCTCCATCCCATCCAGACCGTCAATGACAGAATCTTTGCTTGTGACGTCGGACAGCATAAAATCAAACGCCAGATATGTGTCTTCCGTTCCCTCCGTATCGCTGTAAGTATAGGTAAGGCTTGACTGAATGTCATTTCCTTCCATCCAGGAAGAAATGTTCATCTCCGCCCACGACCGAAACGAGCCGTTTACCTCATTCCCATCTTTATCCTCCAGCCAGATCCCGTCCTTGCTACCGTTCTTCCCATCTCCCGCTCGCACGACATACTTAAAATCATCTGATTTTTCCAGCTTCTTCGCGACCGCGTTTGATATGCGGATGTCCTTTACCAAAGAAGCATCGACCGCCGTTTCCTCCGATGTCCCGGCAAATTCCGTCTTCCAGGTATATGTCACTTTCCCATTGTGGCAAGAATTGATCGCGCTGGCCAAGTCAGAAACAGTATCCACCTCTTGCCCAACAAAAAACGCCACCGTCGCGCCTTCATATTCCATCCACCATGCGCCGCCATGCGCGCCCGCGGAAGCCGCCGCGTCATCCTCATCATAAACCTTCGACCATGGGATCACTGTCCCGTCAATATGGACGCCGCTGCTATCCGCCGATAATTCCAGGCTTCTGGTAATTTTCGGCGGCTCTTCCCCGCTCTTGCAGGAAATATTGAACTTGCAGCCAGTCGCCGCATCGGTATAGCTATATTCCCCGCCCACAAATACCTGCTTCCCGGTTGCCGCATCCACTTGAACCATCCCCGGGCTTACGGTATCCCACGGGATACGCTCCCCATGGAACAAAAAGCCTCCCCAGCTTACATCCCCTGTCACATCATCGTAGGACGCATCAAAAACCTCCAGATCTTGCGGCGTTCCCGATATGTCCATTGTCACATAGGAATTGTCAAAAATCGGCTCTTTATTAAACTCCGTTCCCAATGCGATCCGGTTGATCTCCAATTTCAGAGCCTTGATCTCCTCATTGATCGCGAACTTATCTTCTTCCAAATAAGTGTCATTGGATGCCTGCACCGCCAGTTCCCGGATCCGCTGCATAATATCCGCGATCTGATCCATCGCCCCGTCCGCCGTCTGCAGCCATGAAATGCCTTCCTGGGTGTTCTGCTTTCCTCTCTTTAGCCCCCGGATCTGACTCCGCATCTTTTCTGAGATCTTCAAACCTGCAGCGTCATCCGCGCTTCGGTTGATCCTATATCCAGACGACAGCTTTTCGGCCGATTTTCGCTTTTGCGTCGTATTAATATTTAATTGGCGGCTCGTAAATTGCGAGGCCAGATTGTGGGCTATTGCTTGTACTTGCATTCCTATCCCCTCTTTCTAACCGCTTTCCCGCTAAAATCTGAAAATGTATACTTTTTCAGAAAAAATTTTTTTCGTGGTTATGTATAAAGAATCTCATATACTTTGACGATATAATCAACAGATTCATATAGAAATGTATTTATGGACCGTTCATTTTGCACAATCTGGAAAAGTATACTTTTTCAGATTTTTTTATTCTATGGGCAATGGCCTAAGCTCTCAGGCGTTCCTGCCCATTCCTCAGGATCCAACTGATTTCCGCCGTCCCGTTCCTTCCCCTCGCCATTCCATAATTCCATGCGTTCCCGTTCCATCTTTACCGCTTTCCCATAAAATGTCTTTGGCGGCATCCCACACGCCGCGGCCGCCTCCACCATTGTCATCCCTCCTTCCCGCCAAGCCCTGTGAACCTCACAAAAATTATCCGGAATCGGACGCGGCGGCCTGCCAAACCTTATTCCTTTTTCCTGCGCCAGTGCGATCCCTTCCGCCTGACGCTGCCGGATCGCTGCCCTCTCATTTTCCGCCACATAGCTCAACAACGCCAAGACAATGTCGCTGATCAATGTCCCGATCAAGCTCTTTTCCCTGCGCGTATCCAAAATCGGCATATCTAATACCACGATATCCGCTCCCCTCTCTTTTGTGATGACCCGCCATTGCTCATTCAAGTCCGCATAATTCCTTCCCAGCCTGTCAATGGATTTGACATACAGCACCGCGCCTTTCCTCAAATGGCGTATCATGCGCTGATACTGCGGACGTTCAAAATCTTTGCCCGATAACTTGTCAACATATATCCTGTTTCCCGGCACGCCTTCCCCTAATAACGCTTCGATCTGCCTGCCCAGATTTTGCTCCCGTGTCGATACCCTCGCATACCCATATTTCTCTTCCCTTCCCATGTTCCCACATCCTCCCTATCCTTTGCTTCTGAATGGCTTCTCTCAAAAAGCGTCCCGCATTGCCCAAACCGTTGCACGTGATCCCCTCCCTCATTCCCATGAGACAACTTTCCCTCACGATAAAGGCTGCCGCCCCACAGACCTTGATCTGCGGGACGGCAGCCCCCTATCGTTCGCAACCGCTCAGCCTCACGGAATTTGCAACAAGCGCAAAGCCCTGGCTGAACCGCCACTATCGTGACCCCTTGACCGGCGGGCAATCCTGCCCTTCTTAGTTCTCGCCGTACAAAGCGATCAGCTTATTCAGATATTCATAACGCTCTTTTGCATTCGTCTCAGAAACCGCGAACAGCTCTTCCGCGCGCTCCGGATTGAACCTTGCGAGCGCGTTGTAACGTACCTCGCCGTTCAGGAATTCCTTGTAGTCCCCGGTCGGAGCCTTGCTGTCCAGGGAGAATGCCGCCTTGCCTTCCTTCTTCAACGCCGGGTTGTAACGGAAGGTGTGCCAATAGCCTGTCTCAACGGCTTTCTTCTCTTCTGTCTGCGCCTTGCTCATGCCAACCTTGATGCCGTGGTTGATGCACGGAGCGTATGCGATGATGAGCGACGGTCCCGGATATGCTTCCGCTTCCGCGATCGCCTTGATGCACTGGTTGTAATCCGCGCCCATTGCGATCTGAGCGACATAGACATAGCCATAGCTCATCGCGATGGAAGCCAGGTCTTTCTTCTTTACTTCCTTGCCGCCTGCCGCGAACTGCGCGATCGCGCCTACCGGGGTAGCCTTGGAAGACTGGCCGCCCGTGTTGGAATATACCTCGGTATCGAATACCATGATGTTGATATCCTGGCCGCTCGCCAATACATGGTCAACGCCGCCGAAGCCGATGTCATACGCCCATCCGTCGCCGCCGAAGATCCACTGGGACTTCT
>CANQTH010000021.1 GCA_947626795.1 uncultured Lachnospiraceae bacterium | reverse complement strand
ATATGCGCGGACATTACCGAAAAGACAGGGGGTCTGATCATGATGAAGCCATTGCTTCCCGGCGCGATCGAATTGCCAAACGACAAATACCGCTTCCGCATCGCGGAACTGGAAGAGAAAGTCTCGCAGTTTACAGAATTAGAGCAGAAAGTCTCGCAATATGCTGACGAGAACCGAAAATACGCCAGCGATCTCTTGCGCTACATCAGCGAAAATGAGGAACTCAAGAAGCGCATCGCAGAGTTGGAAGCGAAACAATCCACACAATAACCCTCATCCACTGCTTTCCGGCGCGATCGAATTGCCGAACAGCCAATCCCGCTTCCGCATCGCGGAACCGGGATCCGGATCATTTGCGCAAAACAATCCCACGGGCCGCCTGGCTGCAGGCAGAAGACCATCCTCCGCCCGCATCTTCCGGCATATCCCGCGGGAATTCTTTACATATCATAAAAATCCAAATTCTGCTGCAATTCCTCCGTAATCTCTCCGCCCTTTTTCTTGTAGCGGTCATACCATGTCTCCACATGGCGCACTTTCCTTGATTTCAAGATGTCGTACTTCTCGAACATCTCCCGGAACATCGGGTTGATCCCAAGCTCCTTGCGGATTTCCTTGTTAAACGGGCAATAGCGGAACAGGATTTCCCGCGCTACCTTATTTAAGCGGAAGCTCCCCTTCGCCTCATATTTCAGCCAGCTCTGGTAATCCTTGACAAATACCTCCCGGTAATTGTTCTTCGCCCTGGCAAGCGCGTTCTTTATCTTATCTTTCGCTTCCGCGGACAAGTTTGAATTCTTCCGGTAATACTGGATATAATCGTTGTACTCCGAAGTCAGGGACGCCTCTGTGATATCGTTCCAGCGCACGCCCTGGATCTTCCGGCACATCTCCCAGCGGAAACGTCCGCATACCTCGATCATCATCTCCGAAATATCGACCGACGTAAGGATTGGGAACACAAACCTGGCCTGGGTGTCCTTTTTGATGCCCGCCGTCTCCTGCCACATCATCGCACGGCTGCCCGGGTTCGGCATCAGGATCACATACGGGATGACTTCCTTTTGTATCATCTCGCGGTTGATGTCATGCTTCGGGTCGGAAAAACCGACTTCCCGGTAAAACAAGGAGAAATCTATGTTCCGGATCTCGTCGATCGCCGCGTTTACCTTTTCCGCCGTCACAAGCATCTTCTCCACCGAGCCGACGATGTCGTCCTCATGCCAAACGGCGCAGAACGTGGAGATCTTCCCGTACGTCGCGCGGTTGTTAGACACAAACATATTGTGCATCTCAAATTCCGTCTTCTTCCGGTTGTCCTTGGCAAGGACGGCAAGCTCGGCCGCCGTGATCTTGCCCGTCTTTTTCTGCTCGTTCAAATATCCTGTGTAATCTAAATCGAACTCGTTCCGGGACGGCTCGTTTTCCCCGCGCTCAATGCTTTTTAACCACTCGTAGATCGTAAAGACGTTGTCCGCCTTGCAGCGGTACAGCTCCTGCGCCATGTCGTGCAGGCTGTGGGCTGCCTCCTCTCCGGCCAGGCCCACGTCCATGAAACCGAAATTCAAAAACATCTTCACGGACACAGGCACGCGCCTGTCGTCCAGCGAGCGGAAAAACGCCAGCTCATATATCTCATAGAAATCCTGCGTGATCTTCCTGCGCAGCTTGCGCACGTCGTCCGTCGTCGCATACCGGTCCGGCAGGGCCTTATATTCCCCCATGGCCTTTCGAAAGCTCTCCGCCTTTTCCTCCTCGTACCCGGAATAGACCAAAATCTGCTCCAAATGGTCGATGCCTTCCTCATAAACTTCCTTCTGCGCCTCTTCCGCCATGATGTCCGTCTCGTCCGCCTGGTAGAAATCATATTTCTCATATTCCTCAAAGCACAGCCCCATCACCTTTTCCGAGAACATCCGGCTGTCCCGCGCATAATTCATGATCTCCGAGATCTTCTGGAACAGAGGCTCCATGTCCACCCCGGTCTTCGCCGCCTTCCGCGCCAGCTCGAAATACATCTGGAACATATTCTCAGACTCCGCGGAGAGCAGAAGCCCCCGATGCGTATTCAGGTAATCCTTGATCTCCACGATCTTCGACATCGCGCTTTTCATCCAGCAGACCGCGTTCAAAATGGAGCCGATGCCGATCGCGTGGTCCCTGGCAAGGAACTGGTCGAGCGACTTTAAGGAAAGCTCGGACATCCTCCCGTAATACTCCATCGTCCAGAGCTCGATCTTCCCGTCTAAGTGCAGCGGCGTCAACGAAGCCAACCGCCCGAACGGCTTCACCGGAAGCCCATAGTCGTCGCAGAGCTTCCCGTATTCCTCATGGCATCCCACCAGAAATTTATAATAATCCTGGGCCTTCTTGTAAAACGCGTTGTAACGCTTGAGCAGCGACGCCGTCTGGTGCATGGCCGACATCGCGAAGACCGCCACATATTTTTCCTCGTCCGTAAAGATCTTCTTATAATCTTCCGGCTCATTGTAGGGGAAAGCATAGAACACGCAGTCCGTATTCGCCACGTAATCGCACTCATAATTGCCAGAATCGCTGTCCAGCATCCCCACGATGCTCCCGGCCTCCATATCGACCTCGTCGTTCTTTGAAACGGCGCGGACGCTTCCCTGCAAAATGATGTAAAGCCCCCTCACCTTGTCGCCCTTTTTCAAAAAACGTTTCCCCTTGCCTACTTTTACTGTGTCCATCACGCTCTCCTATCTCCCGTTTATCTTCTTCCTCCGAAAATGAGGGTATATATTAACACGACCAATATGATCGGAACCAGCAGCGGCAGCAGGAATGCCACTACGTTTGCCAGGGCAATGACAATGACGACAGCCGCCAGGGCAAGAACCAGCTTCCGGTACCAGACGCCCGTCCCGCGTCCCATCGGCCGCCCGTCCCGCCCCTGGTATGGGTAGCCGCCCTCAAAGCCGCCGGACGTCCCCGCGCGTCCCTGCGCGCTTTCCTCCCGATAGCCTTTCTCCTGGCCTCCATACGACCCGAACTGCTCTGACGTGTCGATCAGCGTCTTGGCGATCAGGCGGGGGCTTCCCAGCATGGAAACGACTTCTTCTTCGCTCTTCCCCTTCCTGGCCTCTTCCGTAATGTAGCTGTCATAATACCGCAAATGCTCATTGATCGCCGACTGGCTGACCTCTCCTTGCAGCGCGGCACGCAATTCCTGCAAAAATTCCTGCTTCGCCATCCCTGTTCTCCTACCCATCCGCCATTTTGGCGCCGTTTTCCCATTTTCCGTCCCGGCCTCCCCCAAAAACCGTGACGCTGGTTATATGGTATCACACTTTCTAAATTTTTTCATCAATATTTTATATTTTTTTAAAATCTCTCTTGACAAAAATGTGAAATCGGGATAAGATATAAAAAGTTCCACGTACGGTGGGCGTTTTTATGTGTGTGTAGCTCAGCTGGATAGAGCACTTGGCTACGGACCAAGGTGTCGGGGGTTCGAATCCTCTCACGCACGTAACCCCTTGGAAACAGACGTTTCCAAGGGGTTTTTTATAACCTTCGCATTACGCCACATCAACGACCCGCCCCGCGTCCAGTTCATATGTGTGGTCGCAGATATACGCAATGTCCTTCTCATTGTGCGAGGCCAGGAGGATGGTCTTCCCTTTCCCTTTTTCCGCGTTCAGCACGTCCCGCATCTTTTCCGCCATCCCTTTGTCCAGCCCGTTAAAAGGCTCGTCCAGGATCAATATCTCCGGATCTTCCATCAGCGCCTGCGCGATCCCAAGCCGCTGCTTCATCCCCAAAGAATACTTCCTTACCTTTTTCTTGTCCTCCGGGTCCAGGCCCACGAGTTCCATATACGAAAAGATCTCCTTTTTTCCGATCTTCTTGCGGATGTCCGCCAAAACCTTCAAGTTCTCATAGCCGCTCATGTACGGCATGAACCCCGGGGTCTCAAGGATGAACCCCGTGCTTTTGGGAAACTCGGCCTCCTTCCCGATCTTTTCCCCAAACACTTCGATCTCCCCGGTGAACGCCGTCTGAAACCCGCAGATGCATTTCATCAGCATCGTCTTCCCGGAGCCATTGCCGCCCACAAGGCCGACCGCCTCTCCCCTGCCCGCCCACAGGGACACTTCTTTTAATATCCCGCGCCTGTTCAGCGTCAGGGACACATTCTCCACTCGGATCATCCTCTTCCTCCTGTCTCCATAGCCTTGCTCTCACGCGCCGTCTCGCGATTCCGCCTGTCGTTTTCAAATCCTTCGCCTGCCGCGCCTGTCTCCATAACCTTGCTCTCACGCGCCGCCTCCCTATCACTTCAGCACTTCCCCGCCGATCATGTCCATGCTTACGTCCTTTGCCTTCCGGTACATGGCCGCCGCCATCAAAAGCGTCAAAACCAGCAGGATCCCAAAGGACGCCCAGGGCGAAAACTCATATTTCCGGTAATACCTCCGGTAATGCACCGCCAAAAAGGCATGGTTCACCGGGAACAGCCACATTCCCGCCGACTTCCTGGGCGTAAATGCCAGAATGCACCCCGCCGCGGTCTGCAGCGCCAGAAGGGCAAACGCCTGCAGGCGTTTCTGATACATGCACCCTGCCACGAACGCCATCCCGCAGAACAGCAAGAACAGCGTGAACAGCCCATAGGAAAACAGAAACGCGCGGAACGGGGACATCTGGAAATACAGGTTCGGCGGGATGACCTCCGTCAGCCCCACCTCGCCCCCGCCGTACAGCCTGCCATAATCCGTCACCACAAGGCTCCACCCATTGGCAAAGAACGACCGCCCGACCGCCGGGACTGCCATGACGGCCGCTATGAGCAGGCTGTATGTGACGGCCGCCATGGCCTGGAACAACATCTCGCCCAAGATCCATGCCCGTTTCCCCATGCGGGACACATAGAAGAGCATATTGCCGTCCGCCGTCGGGAACGGGGACATGAGCGCCATATAGGCGATGCCAAAGATCAGCATCCCCATCCATGTATTTAGCGCCCCTATGCAAGGTTCCAAAACGTTCAGCGGGCTTCCCATCGCATCCGACATCTCAAGCAGCGGGTGGACGACATTGTCGTACATCGGCAAAAACGCAATGGCGAACAGGATCATCCGCGGGCTTGCCAGCCATTTCCTGTATTCGCTCTTCGCCACCAGCAAGGCTTCCCTTCCCCGGGAGGCCTCCCGTTCCTTCCGTTCTCTTCCGCCGATCCCAGGCGCGGCGCGCCGCTTCCAAACGCGCATATGCGGCAGGCTTGCCACAGGCAGGGCGTCCAGCCCGCCCCCTTGCATCCGCCTGCTCTTCCGACCCCACACAGGCCAAAACGCAGCCGCGACCGCCGCAAGCATCGCCGCCGCGGCCCACATCTCCCCCTGCATGGCAGGCCCCCATTCCCCGATCATATGGGCCAGGATGAACAGCACGCTGAGGGAAAAATACAGCTTTGCGCACAAAAAGACCAGCAAGGACGCCAGCGCGGACATCGCCATTCCATACAACGTAAAGTACAGGACATCCGGCAGGATATATCCGGCCGCAACCTCTTGCAGGCTCTCGCTAAGCGCCATCCCATCCGTCTCCACGCCCACCGGGAAAACGCACGCCGCCAGCAGGGCATAGGAAAAGAGGCCCGCCGCCGCGACCGCGCCGCCGCTCAGCGCGGCATAACGGAAATGGGAACATGCGCACCGCCGCCGCCCCATGCGCATCTCAGCGCCCATATAAAATCGGCCCGCGACCTCTTCATATACATAGGAAGCGGACGGGATCGCCGCCACAATGGGCAGGATCAGTCCCATCCCCTTCGAACTGACGACCGCCCATGCGGACAGCAGGCTAAAATGCGCCCGGAGTTCCTCCCTGGGCAGCTCCAGGATCGCCGCAAGCGCCGTGATGTTCTTCCTCTCAAAATTCATATTTCCAAGCAAGGCCACGGCGACGATCGCCAAAACGCCAAAACTATACGCGGGCAGTTTTTTCCTTGCCTTCATATGGCCACCCCCTCACATCTCCAGGTTCGTCGTCATCTCCCCCGTCTCCATGTCCACGAAAAAGAAATACCTGTTTTTCCAAGCATTTATGAGGCCGAATCCATTGTCATCCTTTTCCTCCACCAGGAAGGCATAGACCGGCCGCGCCTCGATCCGCAGCCCGGGGGCTGTGGAATTGCGGTCCGGGTAAAGGTCATACAGGGGCATGACGGTCGATATCCGAAACGTCCCGAAGCCTGACAGCGTCTCGCTGAGCATCCGCACCGCGCTCTCAAAGCTGACCACCTTCTCCAACGGCTCCGCCTTGACGACCCGAAATCCCTCGTTCCTGGAAAAAAATGCCGGAGGACCCTCCTGCGCGTCCATCTCCAACTGGGCGCAAATGCTGGTCGTCACGAGTTCCGAATGGTAGCCGTCCTCGGATTCCTCCCGACCTGCGGTACGGCTGTTGAACGGAATCCCTTTATAGACGTAGTCTATGCACATGGCCACCCGGCGCGCGTCCCCGTCCCGCTCTCCCTCCTCTGGCTCTCGGACAGCTATGCCTGACACCCGCTGGCTCACCCCTTCCACGGGCATATTCTCCTCCGCCCATGTCTCCACGCTGCTGCAAAGTTCCGAAAGATCGGCCTCGCCATCCTTAAGGCGCACCTTCACTCCCGTAATGTCGTCCTTCGCCATGTCGTATTCCTGCTCAAGGATGCCGCTTGCGCCATCGTACGCCCATCCGCCCATATGCGATATGCCGCCGTTCTGCATGACATTGACGTATTCCCGGCTTTCGCTATCGTCGTAATATTCCCGGTCGCCAAAATAATTATCATGCCCCTCCACAAACCCGTCCCTGCTCACGCCAAACAGTTCCGCGTATTTCGCCACATTTTCCTCCGTCAGAAAATCATCATAGCAGGAGATGCTTAAAAGCGACGCCTCTTCCACGCCGGAAAAATCCACCTCCGGCGGCAAAAGCAAGCAGCCCGTGTCTATGTCCGGGACATTCATCTCCCTAAGCTCTTCTATGGAGCAGTATGTGATCTCAGAAACCTCCTTCTGCGGATTCTCCCCATACCGCCCCATATTTTCCTTCACGCCCTCCGGGACATCCCGACAGCCGCACAGCAGCACGCCCAGGCACAGCGCCGCAAAATACGTTCTTCCCGCCTTCATGCCCACACCTCCGTAAATGCCCATACCAGCGGATTCCCATCCAGGAATCCGCTGGTAACTGGCTTAATAAGTAATTGTCCCATTCGGGCTGTTTAGAATATTTGCCGTATAGCTATATTTCAAAGAATATGTATACACATGGCCTTTGATAAACGACGATGCGGGATATGCATTTCCCGCATCCGGAAACGTGCATCCCTGTCCCGTATTCTCTATCACATATGAAACCTTCGCTTTGTCCGTATTGCATCGATAGGTACACCTTGATGTGGATTGGGTCGCTGTCAGTGGTTCTCTCCAACTGGTAACGTTCTCTGCTGGCGGACCCGCCGGATTATAATACAGCTTCCAGGACCTTGTTGCCGCCAATGCTGTCATTGCATTCGTCTGCAGGCATATCATCATACAAGCCAAAGCCATGCCCACGCATCTTCTTATGATCTTCCCTTTGTTTTTTCTCATAAGCTCCCTCCTTTTTTCCTCCCATTGGGAAACGCATTTGCCACGCTCTCTTCCTATGCTATCGCATATACTGACCTATGCAATCATAGGCATCGCCGTCTTTCTTTCTCTCCCTTTTCTATAATAAACTGTTTTTTTAAGAATGTCAATGTTTTTACAATTATATTTTTAATCTAGGTATTGAATTTTAGTTATACTTACTATAGAATAAATGAAAGTTCTAATACATAACATAAGTAAAGCTTTTATCAGAGCATGATATGAAGTCAGGCTTTTTAAGAAAAAGCGCTCAGGGGGATATCTATGAATTGGACAATGCGCAGACATCTTTGGAAATATTACCATGATATTCACAGTCTCTTATCTGGGAAAGGCCATAAAAAACGCGCCTTCCTCAAATCCTTAAAGGCTGACGTCCGGGACTATATAGAGGAAAATGCCGTCACGGACATCTCCTTGATCCAGCAGCAATTTGGCAGGCCCGAAGAGATCGCGGACTCGTATTTTTCAGAATTGTCGGGCGTAAAGCTTGCCCGTCAGATGCGGTGGCTAAAGGTATTCCGTATTGTTTCTGCTGTCTTGATTGTGGGTATGCTTTTCTTTCTTGTCACCTTTGTCCGTTTGGCACGGGAGAATATCTCCCACTCAATTGAGATTACCGTTGAGACAGACAAGCCCCAAGAATGATCCTATCTGCAAACGATTGCTCAGAACGATGATTTACCAGCATTTCCAAAAATAACAAAAAAGAAAGGAATCCCATTATGAAAAAATTGTTTACCTTATTTTTATCTTTGACATTATTAGTTGCGACGCCGATCACGACCCATGTGACCTCTGATTCTGGAAGTTCTATTGCCATGCATTTAAAAAATGGCTATTATGTCACTGTCGCCATCGAATATTCTTCCGCTCCATCCAGTTACTACTCCTCCTCCAAAACCGTAAGCGGTTCTAAAACTTACACAATCAAAAATTCAAGCGGGACTGCCGTCGCCACCTACAAATTATCCGGGACTTTTAAATATTCTTCCCGATCCGCCACCTGCACATCTGCTTCTTACACAACAAACATAAGCAATAACTATTGGCATTTTACCAGCGCATCTGCGTCTAAATCCGGCGCGGCCGCCAAAGGAAGCTTTACGGCCCAATGCAAGCAGTTTGGGGTTGTCATAGACACCATCTCAGAAACCCTCTTCCTAACCTGCGATACAAGCGGCCGTCTATCTTAGGCTGTCTCCATCGGAACCGCCCGACAACAGCATACGTAAGCACAGCGCGGCAAATACGTTCTTTCCACCCTCATGCCTCTACTGCCGCAAATACCAGCGGGATTCCATGCAGGAATCAGCTGGCAACTAGTTTACTGTCTCTTGTTTTACTATTTTAAGATCCTTTATGAAAACATTAACTGGAAATATAAAAAAAGCCGTAATCGAGATGCTTCTCTTAAAGCTTTTGTCAGAGAATGATATGTACGGCTATCAGATGACGACAGAATTAAAAAAACGGAGCAACGGTTCTTTCACCATACTGGAAGGCTCCATGTACCCCATCCTTTACCGCCTGGCAGACAGCGGCTGCGTTTCATGCCATGAGGAAAAAGTTGGCAAGCGGCAGACCCGCATTTATTATCATATAGAGCAGGCAGGGACGGAGCGGCTGCATGATATGGAGGCAGAATATCACAATTCGATCCAGGTGATCGAGTTTTTGCTAAAAAGCACACAGGGGGATATCTATGGAATGGACAATGCGTAGGCGCCTTTGGAAATATTACCATGACATTTACAGGCTCTTATCCGGGAAAGGCCATGAAAAACGCGCCTTCCTCAAATCCTTAAAGGCGGACGTCCGGGACTATATAGCGGAAAATGCCGTCACGGACATCTCCTTGATCCAACAGCAATTTGGCAGGCCTGAAGAAATCGCGGACGCGTATTTTTCAGAACTGTCGGGCGCAAAGCTTGCCCGTCAGATGCGGTGGCTAAAGGCCTTCCGTGTTGTTTCTGTGGTCTTGATCGCGGGTATGCTACTCTATTTCGTCGCTTTTGTCCACTCCATACGGCAACACAGCGACCACGTGATCAAAGTCTACGTTGAGATGGAAGAGCCTCAAGAATGATCCTGCCCGCAACCCCCTGATCTCAGCCGCCCTGTCGGGCGGCGTTATTTTTTCCCCTTTTCCTTCTCCATACAATACAATTCCGACGCGAAATCCGGAAAAAGGCGCGTCCCTTCCTGGCGTCCGTTCCCGCAAAACGCCTGCCGCAGCTTCACTCCACCATACATCAGCGCGTCTCCATAAGCAGCGCAGCTCTCCCCGCCGCCCCCCGCGCTTGCGAAACGGTACCTCGCGCCCGCGTCAAGTCCTTTCGCATGATAAGTCTCCGTGCGCGTGTTCGGCACGGCCAGCTTCTGCATCAGCATCCCGACCGCTTTTTCCCGGTCTGCGGAAACGCACGTCCACTCCAGGATATTCCCCTTCCGCTGCGACAGGCAGCTCCCGCCCCCGTCCGAGAACGTCCTCCCGCGGTAAAATTCACCCGTCTGCAAGACCTCCCGCCACTCCTTATACCAGGCGATCTGCTCCTTGATCTGCTCCAGCTCTTCCCCATCCATCTCCGTAAGATCGCATTCATAGCCAAAAATGCCAAAACACGCCACATGGAAGCGCGTTCTTAACGGCGCCGTACGCATCGTCTGATGGTTCGGGCAGGCCGAGACGTGCGCGCCCAAGACGGACATCGGATACCCGTAGCTGTACCCCGTCTGGATCTGCGCGCGGCAAAGCGCGTCCGTATTGTCGCTCGCCCAGATCTGCGGAAAATAACATAAGATCCCCAGGTCAAAACGGTTCCCTCCGGCGCAGCAGCCCTCAAAGAGGATCTGCGGGAAACGCCCGGTCAGCTCCTCCATGCAGCGGTACAGCCCCAGCACATAGCGGTGCGCCACCTCCCCCTGGCGGCCCGCGTCAAGCCCGCCGGAAAAATAATCCGTGAACGTCCGGTTCATGTCCCACTTCACGTACGAGATCTCCCCGGAAGAAAAGACGCGCCCCATCGCCTCTATAACAAAATCCTGCACTTCCTTCCTGGTCAGGTCCAAGATCCGCTGGGAACGCCCCTCCGAATGCGGCTTTCCCGGTATCTGCAAGACCCAGTCCGGATGTTCCCGATACAGCCTGCTCCTGACATTTACCATCTCAGGCTCGACCCAGATGCCAAACGCAAGGCCCATCTCCCGGATCTTCCTGCTGATCCCCGCGACGCCGCCCGGCAGCTTCCGCCTGTCGGCCTGCCAGTCGCCCAAGGACTGCGTGTCGTCGTCCCTTGTCCCAAACCATCCGTCGTCCATGACAAACAGCTCGGCTCCCGCTTCCTTCCCCGCGCGGGCAAGGCGCAGCAGCCGCTCCTCGTCAATGTCAAAATAAGCGGCCTCCCAACTGTTCAGCAGCACGGGGCGGACTTTCCGCTTCCATTCCCCGCGCACGATATGTTCCCGCACAAACCGATGCATCCGCTGGCTCATCCCGTTAAACCCTTCCCAGGAATATGCCATGACGGCTTCCGGGCTTTCAAAATCCTCCCCCGGCGCGAGCAGGTAGCAAAAAGACTGCGGGCTGATCCCCGACACGAACCGCAGCTTCCCAAAACTGCTTACCTCCACCGCCTCATAGTGGTTGCCGCTGTAGATCAAATGGAAGCCGTAGCAGTCGCCGAAATCCTCTGACGTTTCCGGACGGCTCAGCATGACGAACGGATTCGCGCGGTTTGAGGACGTCCCCGTATAAGAGGCGTTCACATATTTTCCCGCCTGCACCCGGATCGCCGTCTTTTCCATTTCCCGCGCCCATGCCCCGGTAAACGTGGTAAACACATAATCCGACGTGTCAAAATCCACCTGCGCGCTCATGAGCCGCAGCAGCCTCACCGGATCCCCGCTCCGATTGCAGAGGCGCGCGCTGCGCGCGATCACGTCGCATTCCGCATAGACATAATAGTGCAGCTCCAATTCCAGCCCGTACTGCCTGTCTGCAAGCGTCACGCAAAGATGCCCCACCTGCCCCGGCTCCCCGTAAGAGCCAGGCAGCGTCCGGTACTTTTCCTTCCCCGGCAAAAGTTCGGCCTTCGCAAACAAAAAATCCGACGTAACGCTGCCGTCGCCATGCACCGCCTCCACAAACGGCTCGCGGACGTCCCCCTTCCCATAGGAAGACATTTCCAGCCGGACGTCCTCTAACGTCAGGGCGGGATATTCCTCGCTGTACCCATTCGTGTTGCCCGGCACAGCCGCAAACTTCTCCGCCAGCGCCTCCGGGGCCTCCCCGTCTTCCACTGTGATCCGCCGCCCATAATAGAGATGCTCCAGATGCCCGCTCTCCATCACACGGAACCCATACGTCGTATGCTCCGTATGCAGCATATAATAATTCCCCACCTGCTGAATCATCGCGATCCCCTTTCCATTCCCTTTCCCCTTTATCCTTTGGAGCTTAGACACTTTGCGCGCAGATATGCGGCTCTGCTTTTGCAGACATCACCCATAGACGTAAAAGCCTGCTTCCATCTGACAAAAAAACTGCCGCAGGAAGCGACGCCCGATAAGATCATGAGCCAGCCTGTGCCGCTCTTGCATCCTATGGGCCGCCACGTCCTGCGGCAGCGAAAGATTTCTGTCTATCTTAGAGGTTAATAAACCGATCCGCCTCGCTTGTCAGGCTTCCTGCTACCTGCCTGTTGTCATTCATCGCATCCGCGATCTCATCAATGTCCTTAACCAGGTCTGAAGTGTTCATCGCCACGTTCGTAGCGCCCTTCGTGCTTTCTTCTACCGCCTGGCTGATACCGTTGATCGAATTGGTGATGCTGTCCATAAGCTGCTTCAGGCTGACGGACATATCGTTAAAGCGGTTGACGATCTCATTGACATGGACGGAGTCCTCATTGTACTGCCTGCCCGCGTTCACGAAGTTCTCATAATCCGGAAGGATATTCTCATTGATATACTTCACGATCGAATCCGCGCTCTCGATCAGCTCATTTACCGCATCGACTACCATGTTGTTGATCGTCTGGATATTATTCGCCGCCTCACGGCTGGAATTTGCCAACTGGCTGATCTCATCCGCCACAACTGCAAACCCGCGGCCTGCCTCGCCAGCCCTTGCAGCCTCGATGGATGCGTTCAGGGAGAGGAGGTTCGTCTGGTTGGAGATGCTCAAGATCTCGTCTGTCAAGTCGTTGACGCGGTCAACGCTCTTGCTGTCTTCGATCGCCTGCTTCAGCTTGCTGATGATGCCGTTGACGATATCGCTCGTGTTCTGCTTGTTCTCAACCGCATTGTGTTCCAGGCCCTCCGCACGCTCCTGCATCCCGACCGCATAATCGTACATACCCTGCGAGGTGTCGGAAAGCTCCAATACGTTCTCGTCCACGACTTCGATGCTCTCCTTGATGCCCGCGATCGTGGAAGAGATCTCCTCCATGGATGCGGACAGTTCCTCCATGACGGAAGAGATGTCGTTCGAATTGTCATTCGCCGTAGATACCTTATCCGAAACAAGGCTCACGACGGACCCCAGTTTGCTGGAGCTTACGTTGATCTGGCCCATGATGCCCTGCAGCGTCTCGATAAAGATATTGATGCCGGCAGCCAGCGTCCCGATCTCGTCCGTACAGAAGCACTGCACGCGCCTCGTCAAGTCGCCCTGGCCTTCCTCGATCGTGGTAATGATGCCGCGGAGCTGCTTATTGATATTGATCAGCCGCTTGCATACCCAAGTCCAGCATACCCATACCAGGAAGAGCAGCACGATCACCGCGACCACGATCACGATCACGATCGTCCTTACCACCTGATTATAGACTTCCTCCTGATGCTGGATGGCCGCGTCCATGCCCGCCTTGTTAATATCGCGCATCGCGTTCAGCTCGGCCGTCAGGTTCGTCCCCGCTTCCTTCAAGTCAACGTTCGCGAGCTGGATGGCTCTCGCCAAGTCGTCTTCCGAGCTGCCGTTCGCGCTGCAGGTAAGGATCTCGTCATATATCTTGACATATGCCACATAATCCTCCTCGAACTGCCGGAAGCTCGTCTCTTCCTCCTCGGAAGAAAGCAGCGGTTCGTAAGACTCTGAAAGGCTCGTGATCGTCTCCTTTAAGGATTCCTGCTCTTCATACAAGTTCTGCTGCAAATCCGGGTCGTCCTTGCCGACGATATGCGCAAACGCCACGCGGCGCAAGGTCTGGTATGCCGCCGTCACGTCGCCCAATGTCTCAATCTTCACGGCGTAATTCCCTGAAATCTCCTCGCCTGCATTCATGATCTGGGTCGTGCTCGTGATGCCCATGATCCCCAACACAAGCAACAAGGCCCCAATCACTGAGACTGGGAGTAGGATCTTGTACCTGATGCTCAGGTTCTTCAAAAACACTTTCATCTCTTTTCCTCCTCTTTCGGTGATATTCGTTAATTTATATTATATCTTTTTTTACATTCCCTGTCTAGCTTGCACGGGCTTTTTTCTGCGATATTATGACCGTTCCGCTTTCCCCCGCAAGGCTGCCCGGTCACTGGGCCGCGGCGTTCCCCCTGATCGCGCTTATGATCTTCTCCTGGGTCGGCAGCACGCCAACCAGCTTCTCGCGCGCCTGCTCCGGCTGCCCCTTGCGCAGCAGATCCACAATATCCGAATATGCCTCAAAGATTGGGGTAAGCGACAGATTGGCAGCCGCCCCCTTAATGGCGTGCGCCTTCTCAATGACGTCTGCGTATTCCTCCCCGTCGAAATCCGGGCTGACCGCATATTCACCCATCATCTTCAAAAAGGACCCGAGCATCTTCTCATAAATCTTGGCGTTCCCGCCAAGGCGTCCCATTCCTTCGTCCACGTTCACTCCCAATTCTCTTAGCTCTTCGAGCAAACCCATCCTTAACCTCTCCTTTTCAGCAATATATCCACAAATAAGCCGAAAAAACCGTCGGCGTATGTGCAGCATATACATCTTATCACATTTTTTTCCATCCCGCAAGATGTTTTTTATAAGAACGTTAGCAACCGTTCAGCCCAGGACTTTGCACTTGCTGCAAAGTCCGTAAGAGTGTGTAAATTTTGCCGAGTGGGAATCCGGCTCTTTGCCGAAGGCAAACTTGAAATGAGCCGGATCCCGTAACTGTGAAACCGCAAGGCTGAACGATTACTTACGTCGTAACAGTTCAGCCCAGGACTTTGCACTTGCTGCAAAGTCCGTAAGAATGTGTAAATTTTGCCGAGTGGGAATCCGGCTCTTTGCCGAAGGCAAACTTGAAATGAGCCGGATCCCGTAACTGTGAAGCCGCAAGGCTGAACTGTTACTGCGCGCCCGCTTATTTTAACACCAGCGCGACCGTCTCGCGCGCGATCGCCAGCTCCTCGTTCGTCGGCAGGCAGATCACGGTGACTTTGGAATCCGGCGTGGAGATGATTGTCTCCTTGCCATGCACCTCATTCGCCTTATCGTCGATCTTGACGCCCAGGTAGCCCAGGTGGTCGCAGATCCCCTTGCGCGTGTCCGGGCCGTTCTCGCCCACGCCCGCCGTAAAGCAGATCACGTCCACGCCGTTCATGGCCGCCGTATACGCGCCCACGTATTTCGCCGCGCGGTAAATGAAAGCGTTCAGCGCGCGGACGCCTGCGTGGTCGCCCTTCGCCGCGGCTGCCTCCAGGTCGCGGAAATCGCTCGAAATATGGGAGATGCCCTGCACGCCGGATTTTTTGTTCAGGATCTCCATCACGCCTTCTAAGTCCAGGTTCTCTTTCTTCGCGATGTATTCCATCGCCCCCGGGTCAATGTCGCCGGAACGCGTCCCCATGATCAGGCCCTCCAGCGGGGTCAGACCCATGGACGTGTCGATGGACTTGCCGTTCTTCACGGCGCAGATGGACGCGCCGTTCCCCAGATGGCACACAATCGTCTTCAATTCCTCATACGGCTTCCCAAGCATCTCGGCCGCGCGCTTAGACACATAGCTGTGGGACGTCCCATGGAAGCCGTACCGCCTTACCTTGTATTTTTCATAATAATCATAATCAATGCCGTACAGGTACGCTTCCTCCGGCATCGTCTGATGAAACGCCGTGTCGAACACGCCGACCATCGGCACGTTTGGCATCAAGTCCTTGCAGGCGCGGATCCCGATCAGGTTCGCCGGGTTATGCAAAGGCGCGAGGTCGTTGCATTCCTCCACCGCCTTTAACACCTCGTCGTCCAGGATCGTGGAGGCCGCGAACCGCTCCCCGCCATGCACGATCCTGTGCCCGACCGCGCCGATCTCCGAAAGGCTCCCGAGCGCGCCCGTCTTCGGGTTCACCAAAGCGTCCAGCACCATCTGGATCGCCTGCTTGTGCGTCGGCATATCCGCATCCGTGATCTCCTTCTCGCACCCGGCCTTCTGATAAACCAGCCTCCCGTCCAAACCGATCCTCTCACACAGCCCCTTCGCCAGGACCTCCTCCGTCTCCGAGTCGATGACCTGATATTTCAGGGAAGAGCTTCCGCAGTTAATTACCAGTACGTTCATTTCTTTATTTCTCCTTTTCTGACTTGTTTTCTAAAGCTTGCGCCCACGCGCGTTTCCTTTATTATAAACCAATCCGATCCCCTATACAAGCAAAAATTATAACCGTTTCCCGGATTTTGCGCTTGCCGCAAAGCCCGTAAGAACGTGTAAATTTTGCCGAGTTGGAATCCGGCTCTTTACCGAAGGCAAACTTTCAATGAGCCAGGATCCCGTAACCAGGAAGCCGCAAGGCTGGATCATTACGGAATCCGCCCCCGCTTGATAATCTCCGCAAAAACCGCTATACTCTAGTTACTTAAACGCGCAGGCCGCCGCGCGCGGCGGGCAGGAAGGGGGACGTCATGAAAGTCATCGGGATGCGCCCACCAATCAATCTTTACTTGTCAAGCCAGCGGCAGGAAGGAGAACGTCATGAAAGTCATCGGGATCATCGCAGAATACAATCCGTTCCACAACGGACACGCTTACCAGCTTGAGACGCTGAAAAAAGAAATCGGCGCCGATCATGCCATCGTCGCAATGAGCGGGAATTTTGTGCAGCGCGGCGCGCCCGCGCTCCTGGAAAAATACAGCCGCGCGCAGGCGGCCCTAAACTGCGGCGCGGATCTCGTGCTGGAGCTCCCGGCCCTTTACGCCACATCGAGCGCTGAATATTTCGCGAAAGGGGGCGTCTCCCTCCTGAAAAACACGGGGGTCGTCACGCATCTTTGCTTCGGCACGGAAAACAGCCCTTACGGAATCCTTTTAGCGGCGGCTGAAACCCTCCTGCGCCAGCCCGCGGCCTTCCGCGAGGCCCTGAAAGCGGAATTGAAAAAAGGCCGCTCCTTCCCGGCCGCGCGCCTTGCCGCGCTAAGATCGTATTTTTCCGCGAACGGGTCGCCCGCCGCAGGGCCGCTCGCGGATCTGCTCGCGGACGCGCTCTCCTCCCCCAACAATATCCTCGCGGTGGAATACTTAAAAGCCGTCTTTCGCGACGCCCCCGGCCTCATCCCGTTCCCGCTCGCGCGGAAGGGCGGGGGACACCGCAGTGCTTCCTTAGAAGGGGGATACGGCCCCGCCTCAGCCATCCGCGCCCGCTTAAAGGAAGAAGGATTCCTGGCTCCCCTTGGCGCGGGCGGAGCGGCGGCTCCTGGCATGGGCGAAGCGGCGGCTCCTGGCACAGGCGGAGCGACGGCTCCTGGCATGGACGGAGCGGCGGCCCTTAACGCGGGCGGAGCGACGACTCCTGGCGCAGATGAAGCGAATCCTGGCGCAGGCGAAGCGGCGGCTCCTGGCATGGGCGGAGCGGCGGCCCAGAAGCGGAAGCTCCCCTGCGAGGTTGCCGCGTCCCTGCCCGCGCCTTCCCGCGCCCTCCTGGAAGATTACCCGCACCCGCTTTTATCGGAAGACGACCTTTCCCTGCCGCTCCACTACAAGCTGGCCTTTTCGTCCTGCGAAGAGCTGGCCTCCTACGCGGACAGCTCCCCCGCGCTCGCCGCGAGGATCAAAAAAGAGCTTCCCTCTTTTTCCTCCTGGACAAGCTTCTGCAGCCGCCTGCACACAAAGGACGTCACCTATGCCAGGATCAGCCGCCTGTTCCTCCATATCTTATTGAGCGTCCGCCAGGAAGACCTCGACGCGCTGGGCGCGCCGTCCTACCTGCGCGTGCTGGGCTTCCGCAAAGACGCCGCCGCGCTGCTCTCCGCCGTCAAATCCCACGGCAGCCTGCCGCTTGTCACAAGCCCCGCGGACGCGCAAAAGGCGCTCCCCGAACCTGGGAAACGCCTTCTCCAGCTTGATTTAGACGCGTCAGAGCTGTACCGCGTCGGGCTGGCCGATAAGGGCCGCGGCTGCCGCCTGAAAAATGATTTCCAGCATCCAATCGTCCGCATCTGAACGGGCCGATTTCCCATCACAAGCCCCGCGGACGCGCGAAAGGCGCTCCCCGAACCCGGAAAACGCCTTCTCCACCTTGACTTAGCTTATATGCACCTGAATGGGCTGGCCGCCGATCTCCCGCCTCAAGCCGCCTCAAGCCCCGCGGACGCGCGAAAGGTGCTCCCCAAACCCGGAAAACGCCTTCTTCAGCTTGACTTGACTTATATGCATCTGAACGGGCTGGCCGCCGCGCCCTCCTAGAGCAGCCCGAAATGCCTGCATCCTTCGTACAGCCCATCTTCCCACAGCGGGGCCGTCACATATTCCGCGGCTTCCTTCGCCTGCCGCATCCCATTCCCCATCGCCACGGAATGCGCCGTATACCGGAGCATATCCACATCGTTCGTGCTGTCCCCAAAGGAATACGTATCCTCATGCGCGATCCCAAGCAGCTCACAGATCTTGCGGATCCCCTCCGCCTTGCTGCAGCCGCGCGGCACAACCTCCACAAAATTCCCTTCCCGATGGATGACCGTATAAGCCTTCCCAAGCTCTTTCTCCAGCGCAGCCTGCCGCTTCGCGTCCTCGAAGCAGTTCACGCAGAACTTGCTGACCGCCAAGCTGCCCTCGTTCCCCGTCACGCGCAGGACCTTCTCCCCGAGCGTCTCCTGCAGCCCCCAGGTAAAGGGGGACTCTTCCGGGAAGCGCTCCGCGTCAAAATACAGGTAGTCGCGCCCTTCAAAAATATAAGCGGCCCCTAAGTCCCGCAGGAACTCATTGAGCCGCTGCATCTGCCCAAGCTCGATCTGGTAATGGAATTTTTCTTCCCCCTGGAACTCCCCGTACGTGCCGCAGCCCGCCAGGATCCCGTCAAACCCTAACGGCATCAGATCCCGGTCCGGGATGAAGACCCGCGTGCGCCCGCTGCTGATAAACAGGAAATGCCCCCGCTCCTTCATGAGCCGGAACGCCTCCCGCGCGCTGTCCGGGATCCGCTGCCCGTCGTCCCATACGGTCCCGTCGATATCAAAAAATACTGCCTTCCTCATCTTCACCATCTGTTTCATAAGCCGCCTGCCGCCGCGCCTCTTGCCAGGCGCGCGGGCCAGGACGCCTTATTGTATTTTGTCACGATAAGCCGCCGCGCCCCCTGCCAGGCGCGCAGTTCAGGACACCTTATTGTATTTTGTCAGGTTCTGCTCGTAGAAATTTTCTTTATTTACGGGCCTGCCGTAATAAAATCCCTGGATATAGTCTGGATGGAGCTTCAAGAGCTTCTCAAGCTCCTCTCTCGTCTCGATCCCCTCAAAGCAAACCGTCATGCCTATGCTGTGCGCCATCTCCACGATATAGCCCACCAGGCTGTAGTCGAAATCATTCCGCACCGCTTTCGACGTGAAGCTCCGGTCGAGCTTTAAGAGGTTCACCCGCAGGTTCTGCAAATATGCGAGGGAAGAATATCCCGTCCCGAAATCATCCAGCGCGATCTTTACCTGGTTCTCGTTCAGCACGTCCAACAGTTCCTGCACGGAATCATCGTAAGAGATCAGCCCGCTCTCCGTAAACTCAAACAGGACTGTGCAGGGGTCGATCCCCGCTTTTTCGATCGAGGACATGATCCCGCTCACGACGTCCGACTTGCGGATCTGGATGAAGGACAGGTTGATGTTGATCCGGAATTCCGGTATCAGCTTCTGCCACTGGAGGCTCTGCTGGATCGCCGTCTGGTACACCCATTCGCCGACTGGGATGATCAGCCCGCTCTCCTCTAAGATCGGGATGAACACGCCCGGCGAGAGCATCCCGTATTCCTCGCAGGAAAACCGCAGCAGCGCCTCCGCGCCGACGATGCGCTCCGTCTTCGCCGACACGATCGGCTGGTAATAGACCTCGAATCCCTCAAACCCATGGTTCACTGCGTGCCGCAGCTTCTCCTGGATGTCAATGCTCTTCATATAGGAATCGTAATCTTCCTGGCTGAATACATAAGAGCAGTTCTTCCCGTTCTTCTTCGCCTCGCCCAAGGAAAATTCCGAAAAATTGCACAACTGCTCGAACTCCAGCTCCCGGTAAGAGAAGCCTACGACCCCGGCGGAGATCGTATAGAAATTCTGATACCCTTCCGCCCTCCGGTCCTGCTCGATCATGATGCGGACCTTGTGGTACATCTTCCGCGCCTTCTGGACGTCGTCCTCCATCATCAGCACGGCAAACTCGTCCCCGCTTAAGCGGTAGCAGCGGTTCGCCCCGCTGACTTTCTCTAAGCACCTGGCGATCAGTCTGAGGATGTCGTCCCCGACGTCCATCCCGTAACGCTCGTTCACTTCCTTGAAATTGTCGATCCCGATGCGCAAAAGCGTGCCGCGCTTGTAAATGCCCTCGCTTTGGATATTCTGGTAGTCGTACTGCAGACGCCGCTCGGCATACAGCCCCGTGATGTTGTCCGCCTTGCGCTTGCTCCCGATCTCCGTCACGCGCCCGATCAGGACTCTGGACCCCTCCGTGGCGATCACGCCGCGGCAACTGATCCATACGGTCTTCCCCTGACGGTCCACCCAGCGGTATTCCAGGTTGTGCTGCGTCTTCTTCCCTTCCCGCAGCTCCTGGATATCCCGCTTCAAGCCCTCGAAATCCTCCGGATGCACGATCTTGCGGATCGCCTCTCCCGCGTTGTAAAAATGGTTCGACGGCAGATCGAACCGCTCGGCCGCCCGCTCCGATATGCTGTAATAATTCTCATCCAGGTCAAAAAAGAACAGGTAATCATCCGTACACGCCCCGAACACCCGCATGATATACTCAAACTCTTCCCGGCCCGCTATGTTAAACAACTCTCTTTGTTCCATATCCTCTTCGCCTCATATCTTATCCCAAAAATCTGCGGCTCGCCGCCTATAAAAAAGATCCACACCCTTCCATTCTTTTTTCATTGTATCATTTTCCCCGTTTTTTTCAAGAACGATATCCAAAATTTTATACTTTTTTAAGGAAAGGGCAATCCGCCCCGCGTTTTTGGCGGGCAGAAAAAACCCCATGGGTTTTTCCGTAACCCACGGGGCTTCTTATTCAAGGCACGCCTGCGCGTCCCGGCGCGGAAGCCGCGCCTGCTTTCACAGGCGTCTTCTGTTCCAAAGCCTGCCGCCTGCGCGGCTTTTGGCCTCCTTACATCATACCATTCCGCCTGCGCCGCTTTTGGCCTCTTCACATCATGCCTATTCCGCCTGCGCGGCTTTTGGCTTCCTTACATCATGCCCATTCCGCCTGCGCCGCCCGCCGGCATCGCCGGAGCGTCTTCCTTGATGTTCGCCACTACGGATTCCGTGGTCAGGAATGTCGCAGCGACAGACGTCGCGTTCTGCAGCGCGCTCCTCGTCACCTTTACCGGGTCAAGGATGCCCGCTTCCACCATGTCTACATATTCCTGCTTCGACGCGTCAAAGCCCACGCCGCGCCCGGATTCTTTTACCTTGTTGATGATGACCGCGCCTTCCAGCCCTGCGTTCGCAGCGATATAGTAAAGCGGGGACTCCAATGCCTTTAAGATGACATTCGCGCCTGTCTTCTCGTCGCCTTCCAAGCCGTCCGCTAAGGATGCGACTTCCTTCGCCGCATGGATGTATGCGGAGCCGCCGCCCGCGATGATGCCTTCCTCTACGGCTGCCCTCGTCGCGTTCAGCGCGTCTTCCATGCGCAGCTTGCTCTCTTTCATCTCCGTCTCCGTCGCCGCGCCGACGCGGATGACCGCTACGCCGCCAGCCAGCTTCGCGAGCCTCTCCTGCAGCTTCTCCTTGTCGAAATCAGAAGTCGTCTCCTCGATCTGGGAACGGATCTGCGCAACGCGGGCCGCAATCGCGTCCTTATCGCCCTCGCCGTCCACGATGATCGTATTCTCTTTCTGTACCTTTACGGACTTCGCGCGCCCTAACTGCTCTAACGTAGCGTCTTTCAGCTCAAGCCCAAGCTCCTCGGAAATCACCTGGCCGCCCGTCAGGATCGCGATATCCTCTAACATCGCTTTCCTCCTGTCGCCATACCCCGGCGCTTTTACCGCTACGACGTTGAACGTGCCGCGCAGCTTATTCACGATCAGGGTCGTGAGAGCCTCGCCCTCAACGTCCTCCGCGATGACTAAAAGCCTTGAGCCGGACTGTACGATCTGCTCTAACAGCGGGAGGATCTCCTGGATGTTGCTGATCTTCTTATCCGTGATCAGGATATAAGGATCGTCCAGGACAGCTTCCATCTTATCCATATCCGTCGCCATATATGCGGAAATGTATCCGCGGTCAAACTGCATGCCTTCTACCAGATCAAGCTCGGTCTGCATCGTCTTGGATTCCTCGATGGTGATGACGCCGTCGTTGGAGACTTTCTCCATCGCGTCCGCGACAAGCTCCCCGACTTCCTCGTCCCCTGCGGAGATGGCCGCTACCTTCGCGATCTGATCCTTGCCCTTTACCTTCTGGCTCATCTCAGCGATCGCCGCCACCGCCTTGTCCGTGGCTTTCTTCATGCCGCGCCTTAAAACGATCGGGTTCGCGCCCGCTTCCAGGTTCTTCATGCCTTCCTTGATCATTGCCTGAGCCAATACCGTCGCCGTCGTCGTCCCGTCGCCAGCCACGTCGTTGGTCTTGGTCGAGACTTCCTTCACGAGCTGCGCGCCCATGTTCTCAAACGCGTCCTCCAATTCGATCTCCTTCGCGATCGTGACGCCGTCATTCGTGATGAGCGGCGCGCCGAATGATTTGTCCAGAACGACGTTCCTGCCCTTCGGCCCTAATGTCACCCTTACGGTATTCGCTAATTTATCGATCCCAGCTTCCAGCGCTGTCCTGGCCTCTGTGCCATATTTGATTTCCTTTGCCATGATAATCGTCTCCTTTTCTTCTCTTTCCTAACGGGCCTCGCTCCAAGGCTCCGCCGCTTCCTGTCTTGCCCTTTAGAACCGTTCCGCCTCCCGGCTAAGCTGTCCCTACTCTTCCACGACCGCTAAGATGTCGCTCTGCTTTACGATGATGTACTCCTCGCCGTCCAGCTTCACTTCGTTCCCTGCGTACTTGGAATAAATGACCTTATCCCCGGCCTTTACGTGCATCGTGATCTCCTTGCCGTCCACATTGCCGCCAGGCCCAACGGCTACGACTTCCGCTTCCTGCGGCTTCTCCTGCGCGCTTCCCGCAAGGATGATGCCGGACTTCGTCGTCTCTTCCGCTTCAAACTGTTTTAATACAACTCTGTCTGCTAATGGTACTAATTTCATTGCAATTCCTCCTTATCAATCTTCTTTTCGCGATTGTTTGGCTTATTAGCGCTCACCAAAAATGAGTGCTAACGACTTCATGTAAGATAATTTAGCACTCATTATTTTCTTTGTCAATATCCATTTTCACATTTTATAAAAAGTTTATATTTTATATTCCCGCTCTTCTACCCGACCGCGTGCAGGCCTTTGAGCGAGACGTCCAGGATCGGCGCGGAATGCGTCAGCGCGCCGCTGGAAATGTAGTCCACGCCGAGCGACAGGTAATGCCCGATATTCTCCTTCGTCACATTCCCGGAACATTCGATCTGCGCGCGCCCGCCGATCAGCGCGACGGCCTCCTTCATCTCGTCCACGCCCATGTTGTCTAACATGATGATGTCCGCTCCGGCCTCCACGGCGTCTTTTACCATCGGGAGCGTCTCGCACTCCACCTCGATCTTCCGCACAAAGGGCGCGTAATCCTTCGCCATCCGGACGGCCTCCTTCACGCCGCCTGCCGCCCCGATGTGGTTGTCTTTAAGCAGGACGCCGTCGGAGAGGTTGTACCTGTGGTTATGCCCGCCGCCCGCCTTGACCGCGTATTTCTCAAAAATGCGCATCCCGGGCGTCGTCTTCCTGGTGTCCAGAAGCTTCACGCCGCTCCCCTCTAAGAGCTTCGCGACCGAGTTGGTATACGTCGCGATTCCGCTCATGCGCTGCAGGTAATTCAGCGCCGTCCGCTCTCCGGAAAGGATCGCGCGGATATCCCCGGCGACCGTCCCGATCAGATCGCCTTTTTTCACGGCGTCCCCGTCGGAAAAGAAAAACCGCACGTCGATCCCGTCGTCCAAAAGCTCGAACACGCGCCGGAAAACAAACAGCCCGGCCAGCACGCCGTCCTGCTTACAGATCAG
Organism: uncultured Lachnospiraceae bacterium; assembly: GCA_947626795.1. Classification (GTDB taxonomy): domain Bacteria; phylum Bacillota; class Clostridia; order Lachnospirales; family Lachnospiraceae; genus Petralouisia. Next base: position 13,310 of record CANQTH010000021.1, on the reverse strand, counting down.
CTGCGCCTCCCCTTTCTTCGGCGCGGGCATCACGGCGTTCGTCGTGACGTCCTCGCTGGAAATGTCCTCCCTAAGCGCCTGCAGGATCAGCTCATCCGCCTGCAGGAGCATCGTGATCTTGTTGTCCATATTCTTTTTTCCTCCTTTTGATCTCCTCGCGCACCAGATCGTGGTTCTCCATGCGCATCGTTTCCATATCTTCATACGCTTCCGGCCGGAACAGGGCCTTTTTTTTCTCCTCCGGCAGCCGGGGCGCCTGCCCGGCCGCGATGTCCCAGGCCGCGCGCCGCGCGAACACCAGGCTCTCTAAAAGGGAATTGCTGGCCAAGCGGTTCGCCCCATGGACGCCGTTGCAGCCCGTCTCCCCCACGGCGTAGAGCCTGTCCATGGACGTCCGGCCATCCAGATCCGCCCGGATCCCGCCCATGAAATAATGCTGCCCCGGCACGACCGGGATCCATTCCCGGAACACGTCGTACCCTTCTTCCATGCATTTTTGGCAGATATTGGGGAAATGCCCCCTGATATCTTCGCGCGGGATATGCTCCATTGACAGCCAGACATATGGCTTTTTGTCCTTTTCCATCTGCTCCTGGATCGCCGCCGTCACGACGTCCCGCGGCAGCAGCTCGTCCACGAAACGCTCCCCGGCCGCATTGTATAAGACCGCGCCCTCGCCCCGGACGGATTCCGAGATCAAAAACCGCCTGCCCGGCTTTTCCGAATACAGGGTCGTCGGGTGGATCTGGACAAAATTCACGTCCTTTAGCGCGATCCCATGGCGCAGCGCGACCGCGACCCCGTCCCCGGTCAGATGGGAAAAATTCGTCGAATGGCGGTAGAGGCCGCCGATCCCGCCGCAGGCAAGCACGGTATGGCCCGCGAAGATCGGGCGTACCCGCCCTTCCTGGCAGACGACGATCCCGTGGCAGGCGTTCCCCTCGCAGAGGACGTCCACCATCTCCGTATGCTCATAGAGCGTGACGTTGCCCCGCTTTTTCACCTGCTCTAACAATTTCCCCGTGATCTCCCGGCCCGTGACGTCCTCGTGGAACAAGATCCTCGGCCGGGAATGTCCCCCTTCCCGGGTGTAGGCCAATTCCCCGTCCCGCCGCTCAAATTCTACGCCGTATCCGAGCAAAAGCCCTATGATCTGCGGGGAATCCAGGATCATCCGCTCCACGGAATCCCGGTTGTTCTTATAGTGCCCGGCCCGCATCGTGTCCTCAAAATACGCGTCGTAGTCGTCCTTCGACCGCAGCATGCAGATCCCGCCCTGCGCCAGGAAGGAGTCGCTGTTCTGGGCCTCGTCCTTCGTGATGACCGTCACCTTCTTATCCTCCGGGAGCTGCAACGCGCAAAAAAGCCCCGCCGCCCCGGTGCCTACGATCACAACCTCTGTCTCTTTTTCCATATCCCCCACCTGCTTTTATCCTGATTTCCACTGCCGAAAATACGCTATGCGATGTTCCCTTGCCGCTCATCTTCCGCAACTGCCTTATCCTGATCTCCACTACCGAAAATACGCTATACCATTACTGGTATAGCGCACGATGCAGCCGTTCCCACGTCGCCCCGTATCCTTCGGAAGCCGGCGTGACCGGCCTTGGGATCGCGTTCTTCTCGTCCACGACGATCTTCCCGCCCTCCGCCAGGACTATGATCCGCGTCCCCAGCACGATGGCTTCCTGGATGTTGTGCGTGATGAAGATCACGGTGCATTTCTCTTCCATGGAAATGCGCAGAAGCTCCGACTGAAGCTCGTTGCGCGTCATCGCGTCTAACGCCGCGAACGGCTCGTCCATCAATATGATCTTCGGTTTGAGCGCCAGCGCCTTCGCGATCGCGACGCGCTGCTTCATCCCGCCGGATAACTGGTACGGATAGTATTTTTCCTGCCCGGAGAGCTTCACCATCGCGAGCGCCTCTTCCGTCCGCCGCTTCAGCTCCGCCTTGTCGCGGATCCCCTGGATCTTTAACGGGTACTGGATGTTCTTCTCCACCGTTTTCCACGGGAAAAGCTGGTTGAAATCTTGGAATACCATGATCCGGTCGGTTCCGGGCTTCCTGCGCTCTGCGCCGTTTACAAGCACGCTCCCCTCGTAGTCCTCAAATCCCGCGATGCACCGCAGCAGGGTCGTCTTCCCGCATCCGGAAGGCCCTAAGACGCACAGGAATTCACTCCGCTCAAGCTCTAAGCTCACGTCGTGCAGAACGCCTTTTTCCTGTTCCGTGCCGACGTCAAAAATCTTTGATACGTTCTTTACCTCTAAAATACAATTCTCATTCTTCGTCATCTTGACATTCCCCATTTTTTCACTGTGCATTTCTCAATCGGCGAAAGCACGCCGTACTGCACGATCAGTCCAATGATAATGATAACTACCAGCGTCGCGTACATTTCCGCATTGTTCATATTCGTGCGCATCTGGTTGATGAACAGCCCGATGCCCGGACAGGAGGCCACGCCAAAGATCATCTCCGCGCTGATCAAACCCCTCCACGCCCTCGCCCAGCCGACTTTCAAGCCGGACACAATATACGAGGTCGCCGCCGGGAGGTACACGCCGAACAGCAGCGACAAGTTGTTCAGGCCGATATTCATGCCGCCTTCGATATAGATGCGCGGGACCGCCAGAAAACCGTCCAGGACATTCCGCGCCATCGGCCACAACACGGCATGCACGACCAGGAACACGATGACGCCCGGCTTCACGCCAAAAATGATAATGACGACCGGAAGCAGCGCGACGCCCGGCAAAAGGTCGAAGACCGAGATCACCAGGTTGCAGATATCGTAAAACACCCTGCTTATCATGGAAAGCCCGCTCAGCAAAAACGCCAGCAGGATCCCGATCAGCAGGCCCTCCAGCAGCAGCCGCATCGAATTCCCAATGTACGCCCACAGGGAGATCCCCGCGTACCCTTCGACAAAATTCCGGATAAACGCGCTCCCGATCGACTCAAGCGACGGGAAGATCAGCTCGGATTTCTCGCCCATAAGCCCGGATTTCGCAACGTATTCCCAAATGCATAAGACCACGATCACAAACACAACCCGCGCCGCCAGCGCCTGGGCCTGCCTCTTTTTTTCATCCATCTCGCTATTCTCCTATTTTTATTTTCCGTTTCTATTCTATAACTGTTTCCCCGGTTTGTCCATACCTATTCCGTCCCAAGCCAAACCTTCACGCGCGCAGCAGTCCAGCCTTCCGGCTGCCCTGTTGCGGAATCCGCCCATTCCGGACCGCCTGCGGCGGGGGCGGATTCCCTCTCGGCAGGATTTACGCGTTCTTACGGACTTTGCAGCAAGTGCAAAGTCCTGACCCAAACCCTTACGCGCGCTCTGCAAGCTTCATCCGGTGGATCTTCCCGTTATAGGTGCGCGGGATCTCGTCGATGACCTCGACCTCTTTCGGCATCTTGTTCCCGTCGACCCGGCTCTTTAAGAATTCGAACAGATCCTTTTTGTCAAACTTCTCCTTGTCGCGCACGACGACGAAGAGCTTCGGCACCTGCCCGGAGAGCTTGTCCGCCTTCGGGACGCAGGCGCAGTCCACGATCTGCTCATACTTGCGGACGCTTTCTTCGATCTCATCCGGCGCGATCTTGATCCCCTTGTAATTGATGACGTCGTCCTTGCGCCCAAGTGTGTAGACGTAGCCGTCCTCGTCGATGTAGCCTAAGTCGTTTGTATAGATATAGCCGCCGCGCATGATCTTTTCCGTCAGCTCGGGCTGCTTCCAGTAGCCTTTCATGTTCATCGCGCCCGCCGTCGCGAGCAGCCCCATGTTCTCCTTAGAGGACTCGATCGGGTTCCTGTCCTCGTCGGTAACGATGAACGTCGCGTTCTTCGTCGGCTTCCCGATGCACCCGGCCCTGCCTCTGTCCTTGTTGAAGTCCAGCGCGCAGGTACGCCCGGATTCCGTGGAACCGTAGAAATTATAAAGCCTTGCCTCCGGGAAATTCTCCAAAAGGATCTCCTTGACGTTTTCCGGCAGTGCCTCCGTCCCCACCTGGATATAGTCGATCTGGGGGGCGATCTCCGCAAGCTTCTTCCGCGCGAGCTGGTAAAGCACCATCACCGCGCTCGGGGACACGTCCATCGCCGTCACCTTGTATTTCCCGATCAGCTCGAACACCAGCTTCGCCCAGGACACGCCGTCCGTCAGGACGACCGCGCTCCCGTTGAGGAAGTTGGCGTAGCAGCACCTTAACCCGTGCGAATGGCTTAGCGGCAGCGGGATCAGCTCGACGCTCCCCTCCTTCATCTCGGTCCCATACTTCACGTTCTCCGCGAGCGCGATGTTGTTCCCATGCGTGATCTCGATCCCTTTAGAGGCCCCGGTCGTCCCGGTCGTATATAAGATTTCCGCCGTTTCTTCCGCCTTCGGGAACTGGAAGCTCTCCTCCGGCGCGTCCCGCCCTTCTTTTAGCAGGTCGCCCGTCTGCGCCGTCCCGATCGGGACGTCGTACTTCGTGTCGCAGAAGAACGCCTTCGCGTCCGTGTCGGACAAGATCGTCGCCACGCGCCCTTCCGACGCCCTATGCTCCACCGGGGCAAAGACCGCGCCGACCAATTCGCAGGCCAGTTTGCAGATCAGGTATCCTGTGTCCTGCGTGCATTCGACCATTACGCTCTCCCGCTTCCCGATGCCACGCGCGCGCAGGCTGCGCGCCGCGGCCTGCGCCTGTTCCCAGGCCTCGCCGTACGTGTACGCCCCGTTCTTATCCGCCATGCAGAGTTTGTCCGGGGACCGTTTCGCATGATCCGCGATGATTTCCACTATTGACTCAAACATCCTATCTCTCCTTCTTTCCTTTTTCCTGGCGCGTTTCCTGACGCGCCCTGCCCCCGGCCTGTTTTTACCCCCCCCCTTGGATTTTTAAGGCCGGGAGCGTAAACCAGAACTCCACGCCGTCCGGCAGGTTTTCCACGCCGCATTCTCCCCCGTGCATGGCGACGGCGCTCTGGACGATATAAAGCCCCAGCCCCGCGTGGGAAAACCCGTTCTTCCCATATTCCGCCTTCGGCGGCTTGCGGTAATAGCCGTTCCAGATATCCTCCATCTCGTCTTCCGGGATCCGCTCCCCTTCGTTGTAAACGCCGACGCGCGCCTTGTCCGCCTGCCTCTTTAACGTCATGCGGATATTCCCGCCTGCTTTCGTATGCTCGATCGCGTTCATCATGAAATTGTTGATCGCCTGCTCGATATATTCCCGGTCGCCGCAGACGCGGCAGCCGTCTTCGAGGAACGTATCGAGGCTTAACTTCCTCTTTTTCGCAAGCCCCTCGTACTTCATGCGGATGTAGCCCATGATTTCTTTTAAGTCCAGCTCCTTCTGGACCATGTTCTCCATCTGCCGCTCCATGACGGAGCCGTCCAAAAGCCTGCTCACCAGGTCGGACATCTTCACGGCCTCTTCCTGGATGGAGGAAAGGTAATATTCCCTGTTTTCCTGCGTATATCCTAACATCTCCACCTGGCTTAGGATCACCGCCAGCGGCGTCTTCAGCTCATGGGAGATGTTGGCGATGGAGTCCTTACGCAGCTTCTCCATGCGCTCTTTCTGGACATTCTGGCGCATCAGCCGCTCCTTGTCCTCTTCGATCCACGCCTCCTGGTCCGAAAGCCGCTCCGCCATCTGGTTGACGCTTTTCGCCAGGCCGTTGAGTTCCTCATATGGGCCGTCTTCCGGCAGCCGCCCGGCGGGCGCGCCTTCCGCCTCCTGCCCGGCCGCGCGGATCACGTCGTCCATCGGCTTTAGCATGCGCCTGACGGAGCGGAACGCCAAGACGTTCCAAAGCCCGAAAAAGGCCAGCGTGATGAGGGCCAGGAAGAACCCGGTCGAGAAGACCGTCTTCGCCCCCACGGAATATTCCCGGATGGAGACGTAGAAATCTTTCCCTTTCTGCGTCACGATGCCGCGCAGCTTCGCCTGGTTGACGACGTTGCCACGCTCCCGCACGATCTCCGGGTCGCTTGAGAACTGGTCAAGATACCAGGTAATGTGGCGCTGGATGGAATTCCGCCTCCCGTTCGTCACGTAGACCGGCTTCATCTTGTTCGTCGCGATGCAAAAGCTCAGCCCCTCTTCTTCCTCATACTTGAAAAACAGCGCGAGATCCTCTTCCACCACATTGCTCAAGTCCAGGCCGCAGATCTCATGGTACGCCTGCATGATCTTCTTGTCTTTTTGTTTTTCATTATAAACGGGCAGGCCTACGCTGTACAAGAGCATCCCCGCCGCTAACGCCGCCACCACGCAGGCCAATTCCAACAATAAGATACGGATGCTAAGCTTCTTTCCCATTTCCCTTCCCCTCGAATCGGTAGCCGATCCCATATACCGTCTGGATATAGGGCGCGCCGCCTAATTTTTTCCGAAGCTGCTTCACGATGGTGTCCACCGTCCTGGTATCCCCGATATATTGATAGCCCCATACGCTGTCCAGGATCTTTTCCCGCTCAAGCACGACTCCCTCGTTTTTCAGGAAGAACTGCATGACCTCAAATTCTTTCGGCGTCATGTCCACGGGTTCCCCGCAGACGAACACGCGCTTGGAAGCCGTCTCGATCCGGATGTCGCCCGCCTCCAAAAAATCCATGTCCTGCCAGAACCGCTTCAGGACCGCCTCCAGGTGCATCTTCACGACGGCCAGGGAATAGGGCTTCACAATATAATCGTCCGCCCCGTGCGAAAAACTCTCCACCTGGTCCTCCACCTCTTCCTTCGCCGTGAGCATGATGACCGGGACGTTGGAGCTTAGCCGGATCTGCTTTAGCACCTCGTTCCCATCGGCGAACGGCAGCATGACGTCCAACAGCACGCAGTCGATCTCCTCCCTGTGTTCCCGGAACGCCCGGATCCCCTCCAGGCCGTCGCCTGCGGTATAAGTCTTGTAGCCGTTGAGGCGCAAAAAATCCGCAAGCGTCTGCAACAATTTTCTCTCGTCTTCCACGATCAGCACGGTCGTCGTCTTCATCTACGCCTCTCCTCCGGCCTTGTCCCTACATCTCTTCCTGCAGCTTCTGGATCAGCTCCATCATCGCTTCCGGCGAATTGAAGTTCTCCGGCAGCAGCTCGTCCACGGAAATCTCAATGTCAAATTCCTCGTTCAGCTCCCCGATGATCGCGATGATGTCGAACGAGCCCAGCACGCCGTCATCGATCAGCTTGTCCTTGCAGTTCCGAAAATCTACGTCTGACCTTACTTCTTCCAAAATCTCATATAATCTTTCCATCTTTTTTCTCCTTTTCCTGTTTGATCGAAATGATTCCCCTTTGCCACCCCATTGCCTCCCCGCCGCGGCTTTTTCAGTATAACTACGGAATGTGATATAAATATGTTCCTTTTACGCCTTCCTCACCCCCTTGCCGTCCCGGTTCGCAAGGCGGAGCCTGTGCAGCGCGACTTCCTTCCCATTCGCCTCAACCGTCTTCTCTTCCCCCTGGAGGAGGCAGACCCCCTTCAAGCTGTCCTTCCCGTCGATCTTCATGCCCCGGACGCCGACCGCGCCTTTTTTCTTCTCCGGCACGTCCGACGCTAAGAACCGCAGGAACAGGTTCTTCTCAGTCCACATGACGACGCTCTCCTCTTCCGTCCCCGCCAATGGCTGGACAAAGAGCAGCGTCTCCCCCTCGTTCAGCTTCGTGGCGGCCGTCGTCCGCTTGGAGACGTCAAATTCCTCCCCGCGCACCTGCTTGACCATGCCGCCGCTGCTGGCGAACAGGAGCATTTTCCCGCGCAGGCCGCCCACGCTGCCGACGTAGAGCATCGTCTCCCCGCTGCTGTCGTAATTGCTGATGTTGTCAAGCGGCGTCCCCTTGTCGCGGAATTTCCCATATGGCAGGTCCATCGCCTTCACCGTGTGGAGCTGCCCCTGATCCGTGAACACGCACAGCTTATCCGTGTTCATGCAGGGGACGACGTAGCGGTTCTCCGCGTCCGCCGCCTCCTTGTTCCGCTCGTAAACAGCCGCGTCGATGGCCTTCACATAGCCGAAGCGGTCCACTAAGGCCACGATCGCCGTCTCCTCGGCCTTCTGCTCCTCGTAAACGGCCTCCTGCGCGTTCTCGACCGCCGTCTTCCGCGGCTTTCCATATTCCTTCTGGAAACGCGTCAGCTCCTTGATGATGACTTTTGCCATCGCGACCCGGCTGCCCAGGATCTCCTCGTAATCCGCGATATTGGAAAGCGTCGCCTCATGCTCCTTTAGTAAAGCCTCGATCTCCAGCCCGATTAAGCGGTACAGGCGCATCTCCAGGATGGCCGACGCCTGCCGCTCCGTGAAATGGAGCTGCCGCGCGTCCGCCTCCGAGCCTTTGTAGCGGAACCGTATCTTTTCCGTATTGCCGTTCATCAGGCAGTCCTTCGCGTCCTTGATGTTTTTGGAGCCGCGCAGGATCTCGATGATCAGGTCGATCACATCGCAGGCCGCGATCAGGCCCTCCTGGATCTCCTTTTTCTCAAGCTCCTTTTCCAAAAGCGTCCGGTACTTGCGCGTGGCAAGCTCGTACTGGAACTGCACATGATGGCGGATGATGGGGATCAGACCCATCGTCTCCGGCCTGCCGTCCGCGACCGCCAGCATATTCACGCCGAACGTGTCCTCCAGCCGCGTCTTCTTGTAGAGCAGGTTGCAGAGGTTCTCCGCGTCCGCGCCTTTTTTCAGGTCCAGGACGATGCGGATGCCCTCTTTCGAGGACTGGTTGGAAATGTCCACGATGTCGCTCGCCTTCTTGCTCTCCACAAGATGATAGATATCCATCAAAAATTTCCCGATGTTCGCCCCGACCATGGTATACGGGATCTCCGTGATGACGATCCGGCTCCTGCCGCCCTTGGCCTGCTCGATCTCGACCTTGCCGCGGATCTTCACCTTCCCGACGCCCATCTCATAGATCCCCGGCAGATCGTCCTTGTTCACGACAATGCCGCCCGTCGGAAAATCCGGCCCCTTGATGTATTCCATCATCTCTTCCGTCGTGATGTCCGGATTTTTCATATATGCCTTCACGCCGTCGATGACCTCGGACAGGTTGTGCGGCGGTATGCTGGTAGCCATCCCGACCGCGATGCCCTCCGCGCCGTTGACCAAAAGGTTCGGGATCTTGACCGGAAGCACTTCCGGCTCTTTTTCCGTCTCGTCGAAATTCGGGACGAAATCCACGACCCCTTTGTCCAGATCCGCGAGGTAGGCCTCCTGGGTGATCTTCTGCAGGCGCGCTTCCGTATAACGCATGGCGGCCGCCCCGTCCCCTTCGATCGACCCGAAATTCCCATGCCCGTCCACTAACGGCACCCCGCGCTTGAAATCCTGCGCCATGACGACCAAAGCCTCGTAGATGGAGCTGTCGCCGTGCGGATGGTACTTGCCCATCGTGTCGCCCACGATACGGGCGCATTTCCGATACGGCCGATCGTGCCGGATGCCCAGCTCATGCATATCGTAGAGCGTCCTGCGCTGCACCGGCTTTAAGCCGTCGCGCACATCCGGCAGCGCCCTGGACACGATCACGCTCATCGCATAGTCGATATATGATTTTTGCATCAACTCGGAATATTCTGTCCGAATGATCTGTTCGCTTTCCTGCATTCCTATCCCTTCCTATCATTTCCTCCCGCCGCTGGTCAGACGTCCAGCGCCGCGTCGTGCGCGTGCTCGTGGATGAACTCCCGGCGCGGCGGGACTTCCGTCCCCATCAGCATCTCCGTCACGTCCGACGCCATCCGCGCGTCCTCGATCTCCACCTGCTTTAGGATCCGCGTCCTGGGGTCCAGCGTCGTCTCCCAGAGCTGCTGCGCGTCCATCTCTCCCAATCCTTTGTACCGCTGGAGCGTGAACGGGCCTTTGTGCCGCTTCCGGTACTTTTCCAAGGCCGCGTCGTCGTAGAGGTACTCTTCCTCCCCTTTCGACGGGATCGCCTTATACAGCGGCGGCATCGCGATGTAAATATGCCCCTCGAAGATCAGCTCCGGCATGAACCGATAGAACAGCGTCAGAAGCAGCGTGGAGATATGCGCGCCGTCCACGTCGGCGTCCGCCATGATGATGATCTTGTCGTAGCGCAGCTTCGCGATGTCAAAATCATTGCCGTAGCCTTCCGAGAAACCGCATCCGAACGCGTTGATCATCGTCTTGATCTCCGCGTTCGCCAGCACTTTGTCGATGCTCGCCTTCTCTACATTCAAGATCTTGCCGCGTATCGGCAGGATCGCCTGGAAATTCCGGTCCCGCGCCGTCTTTGCCGAGCCTCCGGCGGAATCCCCCTCCACGATGAAGATCTCGCAGATGGAAGCGTCCCGGCTCTCGCAATTGGCAAGCTTCCCATTCGAGTCAAAGGAAAACTTCTGCTTCGTCAGCAGGTTCGTCTTGGCCTTTTCCTCGCTCTTGCGGATCTTGGCCGCTTTTTCCGCGCATCCGATGACTTTCTTTAGGTTCTCTAAATTCCGGTCAAAATATAACTGGATCTCTTCCCCCGTCACCTTGCTGGCGGCGCGCGCCGCGTCCTGGTTGTCTAATTTCGTCTTCGTCTGCCCCTCGAACCGTGGCTCCGGATGCTTGATGGAAACGACCGCCGTCATCCCGTTGCGCACGTCCGCCCCGGTGAAGTTCGCGTCCTTTTCTTTCAGGATTCCCAGTTCCCTGGCATAATTGTTGATGACCGTCGTGAATACCGTCTTGAACCCGGTCAGGTGCGTGCCGCCCTCCGCATTGTAAATGTTGTTGCAGAAGCCCAGCACATTCTCATGGAACTCATTGACATACTGGAACGCGGCCTCCACCACGATGCCCTCGCTCTCCCCTTTGAAATATACGACGTCATGCACGGCCTCCGCCTTCTTGTTCAGCTCCGCCACAAAGCCGCTGATGCCGTCCGGCTCGTGGAACTCGATATGCTCTGCGGCCTCCCCGCGCCGATCCTCATAGACGATCGTAAGCTCCGGGTTCAGGTACGCCGTCTCATGGAGGCGGCTCTTGACGTCCTCCTCCTTGAAGCGCGTCCTGTCAAAGATCTCCGGGTCGGGCAGGAAATTGATCCTTGTCCCGGTCTTTTTCGTCTTCCCCGTGACGGGGAGCAGGCCGTCCTCCAACGCAAGGACAGGCTTGCCGCGCTCGTAACGGTCATGGTGGATCTTCCCGTCCAGGTACACCTCCAGGTCCAGGGAAGCGGACAGCGCGTTGACGACGGAAGAGCCTACGCCGTGCAGGCCGCCGCTCGTCTTATAAACGTCGTTGTTGAATTTCCCGCCCGCGTGGAGCGTCGTGAATACCAGGCGCGCCGCGGACATCCCTTTCTCATGCATCCCCACGGGAATCCCGCGCCCGTTGTCCTCGACCGTGCAGGATCCGTCCGCTTCCAGCGTCACATGGATCACGCTGCAGAACCCGGCCAGATGCTCGTCGACTGAATTGTCCACGATCTCATAGATCAAATGGTTCAGTCCTTTCCCGGACACGCTCCCGATATACATGCCGGGCCGCTTCCGCACGGCCTCAAGCCCTTCCAATACGGTAATATTCCCAGCGTCGTATTCCTGATTCTTTGCCATTTCCATTTTCTCCTATCCGCCCGGCCTCACAGCCGCCCTAATTTCCCTAATTCCGCCCGCAGGGCCTCGCAGGAAGGGTAACGGCCCTCTTTCTCTGGGCGGGTGCATTTTTTCACGATCCTCTCCAGCTTAGCCGGAAGCCTCCGGTTCCAATGGCGGATCCCATACTTCCCGCAGGGAAACTCGCCCGGGTCCTTCCCCGTCAAAAGCTGGTACATCGTCGCGCCCAGCCCGTATATGTCGGTCCGCGCGTCCAGGCTCCCGTCCCCGGCAAGCTGTTCCGGCGCGGCGTAGCCCCTTGTCCCGAAGCTTAAGCCGTCTCCCCGCCCCATTTCCTGCGCCGCGCCAAAGTCGAGCAGGCGCAGATTACCGCCGGACTGCAGCATGACGTTGGCGGGCTTCATGTCGCGATATAGGACGGGCGGCTGTGCCTCATGCAGGTATCCCAACATCAGGCACAGGCTTTCCGCCCATTTTACCACGTCCGACGCGGGCTGCGCCCCCTTGCGCGCCAAAAGCCGCCCCAGCGTCTCCCCTTCCAGGTATTCCATGACAAGGTAGCTGGCGTCCTCTTTTTCGATGAGTTCCTCTATTTTCGGGAAATACGGGTAACGCAGCCTCTGCACCAGCCCGGCCTCCCTGCGCGCGGCGCGGCGCGCCTGCCCGTCCCTTTTGCCTTCGATCTCTTTGACCGCGCGGTTTTCCCCGCTTTTCGTATCGTAAGCGAGGAACACGAGCGAGGAGCCGCCTTCGCCCAGCTTCCCTTTGACCTCGTACCTTCCTTCCAAGACATCGCCCTGCCCAAGCAAACGTTTTCCCCCTCCCGCGCGGCTTAAAAACACAAATACATTGCTATACTACCATAATCATTCTACAAAAGCAAAGAATTTTTGCAATCGTGGGTTTACGGGTTTTACGTTTTGCATAAACAGGGGATGGGACCGCCTTTGCGGCAAACGCAACGCTCTGGCTTGGGCAGTGCATTTCTAAAAATTTCATAAACTCCTTCATATCCATTGACAAACGCATCCCTGTCCCGCTATAATCCAGCTATGTGAAAATCATCCACATCCAGGGATTTTACTTATGCCGTTCGGCAGTTCCAGGGGCAGACGCCCTCTGACAGATTCCTTTCGGACAGATTGCATCCACCTTCTTACGAACCTTTCATTTTACAGACTTGCGACTCACGAGCATTCCGGGCATCAACTTCGCAACCTTACAGCTCACAAGCATTTCGAGCAGATTGTATCTGTCCCCCTCGCACAAATCCATTATTTTCGCAATCTGCGTCCGCACTCTCAAACCTTTCATTTTACAGACTTACGGCTCGCAAGCATTCCGGGCAGCCTGCTTCCGCCTCTCTTGCGCGAACCTGGCAGCTTTATAAACCCACAGCACACAAAGGAAGTGATCCATATCGAAAAAGAACACAGCAAAGCCGCGCCCGCAGGCGCGCCGCCAGCACAGGCTGACCAAAGCCTGCCCATCTATGACCGCGTCTTCAAGCGCATCTTCTCCCTCTCCAACCAGGCCATCGTCCATTTCGTCAACGGCTTCTTCCTCACGGACTTCCCGCCTGACAGCAATATCTTTTTCCCGAACCATGAATATGTCCGCGGCGACCTTACCGGGCGCAGCGCGGACACCACCTTTTCCATCGGCGGGCGCGCCTTTCACTTCGAGGCGCAGATGAGATCGGACAATTCCATCGCCCTGCGCGTCCTCGAATACGACTTCCAGCACGCCC
>CANQTH010000020.1 GCA_947626795.1 uncultured Lachnospiraceae bacterium | reverse complement strand
GAAAACCCATGCGGGGATAATCAGCGTAGTTACTGGGGGTGAAGGTATTTTTAACCCACCATCACCCCCGAAGAGCCCGCGTTCTGCGCCAATTCGTTCACCGTATTGATGACGTTCGCGCTCACGCGCTGGATCTGCGCCGCGCTCCCCGCGGAATCCGTCGCGAGCTTCCCAATCTCATCCGCCACGACCGCAAAGCCTTTCCCGGCTTCCCCGGCCCGCGCCGCCTCGATGTTCGCATTTAAGGCAAGCAGGTTCGTCTGCTCCGTGATCTTGATGATATTCTCGCTTAGCGCGCTGATCTGTTCCACTTCTTTTGATTTCTCGATCTTCTCGTTCATGGCGTCGGCCATTTCCTGCGCCAATTCCCGCGCGTGCGCCTGGTCGCCCTTCGCCAGCCCATAGATCTTGGCCGCCTTCTGCGCCGTCTCGCCGGAAGACCGCTCCCCTTCGGCCGCGCTCGACGAGATTGTCTCCGTCGTATTGTAGATCTCCCCCATCATCTCGGTGATCTGGTTCAGGGAAGCGTTCGTCTCCTCCATGGCCGCGCTCATCTCCTCCATGGTCGCGGACACGTCCGTGATGCTCATTTCCGCGCCTGAGAGGCTGTCCACCACGTTTTTCGACGAGCCGTTGAGCTGCAGGGAATTGCCCGCAATGCTTAACATGATCTCGCGTATGTGTTCCAGCAGGCTGTTCACGTTGTCCGCGATCAGCTCCAGCTCGTCCCCGGTCCGGATATCCAGCTTCTTCGTCAGATCCCCCTTATTATAGACAAGGTCGCGGATCTTTCCGTTCACGGTCCGCAGGCTCCGCGTGATCCGCATGATCAGGAAATTCAAGATCAGAAAAGACAGCGCTAAGCAGATGACCGCGACCAGGATCACGCGGTTCCGGTTCGCGTTTAAGCGCGCCACGACGGAAGAGGCGTCGTAATCGCATCCCAGGATGCTGATGACATTCCCGGAGCTGTCCTTGATCGGCTTGTATACCGACACCAGGTTGCCGTCCGGCGTGGTGTCAATGTAGTCCTGCACATAATCCTCCCCCTCGAATACGCTTTTCAGTTCCTCATAGGACTCCTCAAACGGATCTCCGACTTTATAGCGGTTCTTGGACCTGTCCGTGTCGATCCCGTAATAGACCTGGCTGCCGTCCGTATAGAGGGTATACATATAGGCCAGCCCGCAGCGTTCCTGTATCTTGCGCATCGCCATGAGCTGCGTCTGGTACTCGATCCCATTCTCGCATCCTTCCTCCAGGCCTGCGATCACGTTCCCATTGATCGAGTCCAGCGCTAAGGACGCCGCCATGTCCGCCTTTTCCACGCCCATCCCCACCAGGCCGTCCTCGATGCTCCGGTAGGACATGAGACCCAGCGTCAGGCAGATCAGGATGATCATCGCCCCGACCGGGATCAAGATCTTTGTGCGGATGCTAAGTTTCCTTGTCTTTTGCTTCATTTGAATAACCCCTTTCCCAAAAAACACAAAAACCCTTCCGCATTAACCCATATCATTTTCTGCAAAAAACGTCAAGATGGGCGTCCTATTTCTCTGCCCCTCCAGTAACAGGACAGCCGAAGGCTGAATTGTTATCCCCCCTCTACCCTTTTGGAAAGGAGAGCGTCACGGACGTGCCTTTCCCTTCCGTGCTTTCCAGCCTGATCCCGGCATGATGGAAAAGCGCGCCATGCTTTACGATCGCAAGCCCCAGCCCCGTGCCGCCGACCTGCTTGGAATGGCTCTTGTCCACCCGGTAGAACCGCTCGAACACCCGCTCTTTCTGCGCGTCCGGGATCCCGATCCCCGTGTCGCGCACAAGAACCGATACTTCGCGCTCCGACTGGCTGACCACCACGTCCACCGCCCCATGCTCCTTATTATATTTGATGGCGTTGTCGCAGAGGTTGCCGAGCATCTCGTCTAAGATCCGACGCACGCCCTTTACTTTCGCAGGCCCGCCAAGCAGGCTTAACGTAACGTCCTTCTTCTTCGCCTGGCTTTCCAAACGCCCAAGGATCTCCTTTGCCAGCGCATGGACGTCCACTTCCTCTTCCTCGAACGGAACGCTCCCGCCGTCCAGCTCGGAGATCGTGATGATATCGTTCACGAGCGCGATCAGCCGCTGCGCCTCGTCGTAGATCGACGCGGAAAAATCAAGCGCCGTGTCCGGCGCGACGTCCCCCTCCTTCATCAATTCCGCGAAGCCGGAGATCGACGTGAGCGGCGTCTTTAGCTCATGGGAGACGTTCGCGGTAAATTCCCGCCGGAGCGCCTCGCGCTTTTCCCGTTCCGTGATGTCCAAGATCACGACGACCGCGCCAATGGCTTTCCCGGCCTCGAACACAGGGTTCGCGATCAGGCCGTAGCTGCGCCCGCCCTTCTCCATCGTGTTTTCCGCCCGCTCCCCGGAAAGCGCCTTCGCGACCGTCTCCCGGAAATCTTTTTCCCGGCAGTACGTAAGGACGTTCCCGTCGGCTGGCGGCGTGATGCCCAAAAGATCCAGCGCGGCTGTGTTGTACGTCAAAAGGCTCGCGTCCTCGTCGACGACGATGAAGCCCTCGCTCATGTTCTCGGTGATCAGGTTAAATTCTTCCTGCTTCTTATGCGCGTCCGCCAGATTTTCCTCGATAGTCTGCTTCTGATCCGCGATCTTGCGCAGCAGAGGCGTCAATTCCTCATAGGCGTCGCTGTTGTTTTCCGGCGTTTCTAAGTCCAGCTTGTTGATCGGGCCGACGATGGCCTTCGACACCCTGGAGGACAGAAACAGCGTCAGCGCAAGCGCAACCGCCATGATGCACAAAAGCGGCTGGACCAGCCCCAGCAGGATGGAGGCTACCGTATGCTGTTTGGCTGACACGCGCAAGATCTTGCGGTCTTCCAGCCGCACGGCATAGTAGATCGTCTTTTCCATTAAGGTCTTGGAATAGCGGATGCTCATGCCCGTCCCGTACGCCGTCGCTTCCTCGATCTCCTCGCGCTCCGCGTGGTTGTCCAGCGTCCCTTCTTCCGCCTCGCTGTCGTAAAGCACGCTCCCGTCCAGGTCGATGAGCGTCACGCGCTCGTCACTGCTCGAAAATCCGTCGAAAAACCGGACGCCGTCCTTCTCCACGGCCTGCGCGATGACGTCCGCCCGGCCCTCCAGCTCCTCCTGCATCTGCCGCTCGAAAAAATCATACAGCGTCCCCATGATCAGGGCGATCGTGGACGCCAGTACCAAAAACGCCGTCAGCAGGGACGAGCGGAAGATCTTTTTATTCATTTCCCTCACCTCCCAGCTTGTAGCCGATCCCCTTGACCGTCTGGATCAGCCGCCCGGCGTCCCCGAGCTTGACGCGCAGCTTGCGGATGTGGACGTCGAGCGTCCGCGATTCCGCATAATATTCGCCCCAGACCTTCGCAAGCAGCGTGTCGCGCCCCACAACGCGCCCCTCCGCCTCAAGCAGCTCCAGCAAGAGCAGGTATTCTTTATAAGAAAGCAGGACTGACTTGCCCGACACAGAGATGATATGCCGCTCCGGGTCGACATACAGATTCCCTACCTCATATGTTTTCTGCGCCCGCGCGCTTTGGAAGCGGCGCAGGACCGCCCGCACCCGGGAGATCAGCTCCATTGTCCCAAACGGCTTCGCGACATAGTCGTCCGCGCCCATGTCAAGCCCGGTCACTTTGTCAAATTCGCTGCCCTTGGCCGTGAGCATGATGACCGGGATCTGTTCCGTCTCCACGCTTCCCCGGAGGCGGCGCAGGATCGTAAGCCCGTCTTCCCCCGGGAGCATGATGTCCAGCAAGACCAGCTCCGGGGCTTCTTCTTTTATCCCTTCCCAGAATTCTTTCGGAGCCGCGAAGCCCCTTACCCCGTATCCTTCTTTCTCCAACGCGTAGCTTACGAGCTTCCGGATATTGTCGTCGTCCTCTACCAGGTAGATCATGCGAGTCCCTCCTTGTCCTTCCCCAGATGCTTCCCCGTGATGGAATAGATGACCCATTCCGCAATGTTTTGGGCATGGTCGCCGATGCGTTCAAAATATTTCGCGATCATGAGAAGGTCGATCAGCGCCTCCGCGCTCGCGTTCCCTTCCGCAATTGATTTTATCAGCTCCTGCTTCACCTTGTCAAATAATTCGTCGACCTGGTCGTCGTGCGCGATGACCGCGTAGGCGGCCTGAATGTCCATTTTCACGAAAGACTCGACGCTTTCCGACACCATCTTGCGGGCGGCGTCCGCCATGTCCCGGATATGCGTCCCGTTCTCAACGCCGCTTTTTCTCACGTAAGGCACGATCTCCACAATATCCGAGGCCTGGTCGCCGATGCGCTCCATGTCGGATATCATTTTTAAGGCCGCGGAGACTGCGCGCAGGTCCTTTGCCACTGGCTGCTGCTGTAAGATCAGGCGGATGCAGGACATCTCGATCTCACGTTCCATCTTGTCCACCTGCCTGTCCGCCTCGACACAGGCTTCCCTGCTGCTTTCCTCACCGTCCATAAGATAATTCACGGCGTTTGCGATCGCTTCCTCGCACAGCGCGCCCATCGTGATCAGCTCCGTGTTCAGCTGCGACAACTGTTTGCCAAAATAATCCCGCATTACCCAAACCTCCCTGTGATATAATCCTCCGTCCTCTGATCGGACGGGGATGAGAACATCGTTTCCGTATCGCCAAGCTCCACAACCTCGCCCAGCAAAAAGAACGCCGTCTGATCCGCGATCCTTACCGCCTGCTGCATATTGTGCGTCACCATGACGATCGTATAGTCTTGTTTCAGCTCCATTGCCAGATCCTCGATCTTCGACGTGGAGATCGGGTCTAACGCCGACGTCGGCTCGTCCATCAGCAGGACTTCCGGCTCGACCGCCAGCGCCCTTGCGATGCAGAGCCTCTGCTGCTGCCCGCCGCTCAGCCCCAGCGCGCTCTTTTTCAGCCTGTCCTTGCACTCGTCCCAGATGGCGGCCTGCGTCAGGGACCGCTCCACGATCTCATCCAGCTTTACCCTGGACTTGATCCCGTGGATCCTAGGCCCGTACGCGATGTTGTCATAAATGCTCATGGGGAACGGGTTCGGCTTCTGGAAGACCATCCCGACGCGCTTGCGCAAAACCGTCGCGTCCATGTTCTGATAAATATCCGTCCCCAAAAGCTTCACTTCCCCTTCGATCCGGCAGCCCCGCACCAGGTCGTTCATCCGGTTCAGCGTCTTTAGGAACGTGGATTTCCCGCATCCCGAAGGGCCGATCAGCGCCGTTATCCTGTGCTGCAAGATCCCAAGGCTGATGTTCTTCAGCGCATGGTTCGCCCCATACCACAAATTCAAGTCCTTTGCCGTCATGATCTCTCCCATTTGCTCAACCTCTTTTCTTTTTTAATTTCCCCGCCGCCGCTTTTGCCGCCAGATTGACCAGGAACGTCAAGGCCAGCAGGATGACGGCGATCGCAAAGGCCACGTCGAACTGCCCGCGCTCCTTCGCGTACATATAAAGCGCGATCGTCAGCGTCGATCCCGCGTTGCCCGGCTGCACGGCTTCTAAGAGATTCATCATCTCGTTCGCCATCCCCGCCGTGAACAGGAGGGCCGCGCTTTCGCCAGCCACGCGCCCGATCGACAGGATGCAGCCTGTCACGATCCCGTCAATGGCGCACGGGAGGACGACGGTCCGGATCATGTGCCATTTCCCCGCCCCTAAGCCCAACGAGCCTTCCCGGTAGGACTGCGGCACGGTCTTTAAGCTCTCTTCCGTCGTCCGGATGACCGTCGGGAGCGTCATGACGGCGAGCGTGAGCGCCCCGGCGAGCAGGCTCGTCCCAAGATTGCAGAACTGCACAAATGCCAGCATCCCGACAAGGCCGTAAATGATGGACGGGATCCCCGCCAGCGTTTCCGTCGCAAGCCCGATGACGCGAACCAGCCTCTCGTTTTTCGCATACTCGTTCAGATACGTCGCCGCCCCGACCCCAAGCGGGAGGACGACGGCAAGCGTCGCCAATATGAGATACGCTGTGTTTAAGATGTTCGGCAAGATCCCGACCGTGCCTCTTAGCAGGCTCGGCTTCGTGGACACAAGCTCCCAGGTGATGTAGGGGACGCCGCGGAACAGAAGGTATCCGATGATCCCCACAAGCAGCAGGCAGACCAGCCCGGCCGCCAGATACATCAGCGCGTTCAGCAAAAATACTTTGGCCCGCCTTGCGGCCGATATCGTTTCATTCATTCCGCTCCCCCCTTCTTACGATCAGGTTCAAGATCAGATTGACCGCCAGGATGAACAAGAACAGCACGAGGGCGATCGAGAACAGCACCTGCCGCTGTAAGCCGGAGGAATACGACATCTCGCTTGCGACCGCCGTCGTCAGAAACCGCACGCTCCCAAACAATTTCGGCATATTTGCGACGTTCCCGGAAACCATCATGACCGCCATCGCCTCCCCGACCGCGCGGCCGACGCCCAAAATGACCGCTGTCGCGATCCCGCTTTTCGCCGCCGGGACGACGACCCCGAACACCGTTTCCGTCCAGGTCGCCCCCAGAGCCAGCGAGGCTTCCTCGTATTCTTTCGGAACCGCCCGCAGCACCGTTTCCGACACGGAGATCACGGACGGCAAGATCATGACCGCCAGGACGACGATCGCAGAAAGCAGGTTCGCCCCGTCCGGCAGCCCAAAGGCGTCCCTCACAAAAGGCACGACCACGATCATCCCGACAAGCCCGTAGACGACGGACGGGATCCCCGCTAACAGGTCTACGGCCCCGCGCACGGCCGTTCCGGCCTTTTCCGGCGCCATCTTCGCTAAAAACACGGCGCACAGAAGCCCGATCGGCGTCCCGGCCAAGATCGCCCCGAACGTCCCGTAGACCGACGTTAAGAGAAACGGCAGGATGCCGTAGGAAGGCTCTGCGGCGGTGGACGCCCAGACAGAGCCGAGCAGGAAATCAAAAAGCCCGATCTTTTGAATGGCCGGGATGCCGCTTGCCAGCAGGAAAACGGTGATCAGCGCCACGAACAGGATCGTCAGGACCCCGCAGAGGAAAAACAATGCGCCCATCCCGGTTTCCACCCGCTTTCCCATTCTTCTCATCTTATCCATAACAGCCTCCTATCCGGCCGCGCGGCCCCAACAGAAGCCGCGCGCCCCTTTTCTTTACCGCTTGATCGGCACGGCTCCCGCTTCCGTGATCAGGTCGTCCGCTTCCCCACCTGTCACAAAGTCAAAGAATGCCTGCGCTTCTTCGGAAAGCGGCGTATCCTTTTTCGTGACCAGGACAAAATTCCTCTGGATCTTGTACGCCCCGCTCTGGATGGTGTCCGCCGTCGGCGCGACGCCTTCGATGTCAAGAGCCTTCACGCTGTCGTTTAAGGCAGCGACGGACGCATAGCCGATGGCGTTCGGGTTGCCGGAGACGGTCTGGATGACGTCGCCCGTGGAGGTCAGTTCCTGCGCATAATTGCATGCGTCTTTCGTGCCAGTGACTTCCTCAAAGCCATCGCGCGTGCCTGACGCCGCCTCGCGCCCGATGCAGACGATCGGCGCGTCGTTCCCGCCAAGATCCGCCCAATTGCTGATCTCGCCTGTGTAGATCTTCCCGATCTGCTCGATGCTTAGATCCTCCACCGGGTTTTCCGGGTTCACGATCATGCCGATCCCATCGATGGCCACGACCGTCCCGTCTAAGTTCTCCGCCTCGTCTTCCTTCAAGTCGCGGCTTGCAAGCCCGATGTCGCACCGCCCTTCGGACACCGCCTGGATGCCCGCGCTCGATCCCGTGGGGTTGTACGTGACCTTGACGCCGCTGTTCGCTTCCATATAAGCCTCGCTTAACAGCCCGATCACTTTTTCCATCGAAGTCGACCCGTCTGTGGAAACCGTCCTGGAGCTTTCCGCTTCCGCGCTCTTCGCCTCCTGCCCGCTGCCTGTGCCGCACCCTGCCGCCGCTCCCGCGAACAGCGCGAGAGCCATGACTGCCGTAATCACTTTTTTCATCTGTAACACTCTCCTTTTGATTATTTTTTGGTACGTGCTTATGATACGGCAGCTTATGTTAATTCTAAAAGCGGGGGCGCGTTAATTGTATGTTAAGGAAACAAAAAAACTGCCTGCGCCCTGCAGACAGTTCTCTTTCATATTTTCCATGCGGCTCCCCTTACGGGGCGGCTTCCCCAACCGGATGCCGCTCGATATAATGTTCTAACATCTCCGCCGCCATGCCGATCAGCTCCGGGCAGGGGCGCTTCTTATAATATTCCGCCGTCCGCTCTTCCGGCTGCGGTTCCTGGCGTTTCTCTGAAAGACCCAAAAGCTCCCGGCAGACGATGGAATGGTTCGCTTCCTCAAATTCCGCGGCCAGCTCCTGCACCATCTGGTACAGGCCCGCCTTCCCAAGCTTCTCCTTTGGGTCGGAATAGCCGTACAGCGCGCCCAGCACCAAGAACATCCCGCTGACCGAGCCGCAGACTTCCCGCAGCCGCCCCATCCCGCCCCCGAGCGGGGAAACGAAGCGCAGCAGCGCCTCGCTTTCGATCGGGATCAGGTCTGAAAATGCCAGCACGACCGCCTGCGTGCAATTGTAGCCTTCGTAAAAATTCTGGACTGCTTTCTCTTTCCGTGTCATTTTCGCCAACCCTTTCCTTACAGATCCTCTACTTCCACCTTCCTGCCGTCCGTCCAGATGCGCTCCAGGTCGTAAAACAATCGGTCTTCCCTGGAAAACACATGGACGATGATGTCGCGGTAATCCATCAGCACCCACGTAGAACCGCGGTTCCCCTCGATCTGCTTCACCTCATGGCCGTTCTTGTACAGCTCTTCCTCCACCGCGTCGACCATCGCCTGGATCTGATTTAAGTTTGAGCCGCTCGCGATCACAAAATAATCCGCCAACGTCGAGATCTGGCTGATGTCGATCACGCGGATCTCCTCTGCCTTTTTTTCGCTCAGCGCATGGCAGGCAGCCTTCGCCATTTCACGGGAAATGTCGTTCCCCATCTTCCATCCCTCCTTTGCAGCTATCCGCTGTCTGTTGCTTCCTGATCTATCTTGGCCGCATCAGCCCCTGGAAATGCTGATACATCTCAGGTTTCCTGCAAGCCTTCAGGTTCCCGGTCTATCTTGGCCGCATCAGCCCCTGGAAATACTGGTACGTCTCCAGCGTCTTCGGATCTGTCTGCGCGTTCCTCCCGCCCAGGTAGTCCAGGGTATCCGAGAGGATCTTCACCATGGCCGCGTCCAAATCCTCGAACGCCAGCCTGCGCGCCTCCTTTAAATCCGGGGCCTTGCAGCGGTTCGGCTCGATGTAATCCGCAATGTAAATGATCTTGTCTAAGACGCCCATGCCCGGCTCCCCGGTCGTATGCACCCGGATGGCATGGAGGATCTCCTCGTCCTTTACCTTATAGTCCTTTTTCGCCAGGTACGCGCCCAATTTCGCGTGGAGCAAAAAGGGGTTCTGCTCTTCCATGGCCGAAATGCCGATCCCGTACTTTTTGCACAGCTTAATCTTCTTCTGGTTGGGAATGCATTTCGCGCAGTCATGCAAAAGCCCGGCATACAGGGCTTTTTCCAGATCGGCCTGATGCGCCATCGCCAAAGAGCCTGCCGTATACATGACGCCGAGCGTGTGGGCGAACCGATCCTTGTCCAATTCCTTCTTTAGTCTTTTCTCGATCTGTGGCCGTTTCATGTCAAAGCCCCTCCCTCTTCTTCGTATAAATGATGCATACGGATGTAAGCTTCCACTTCCTTCGGGAGAAAATACCGCACGCTCCGCCCGGAACGGATCCTGTCCCGGATGTCCTGAGAGGAAAGCTCAAGGCTCGGTGTATCCAGCGGGAAGAATTTCCCCGGATGCCTCTGGTTCAGCTCCTCCACCTTCCGCAAGAACGCGTCCCGCCCTTCTTTCTTGCGGTAAGCCGCCAGGATGCGGCAGTTTTGCAGGATCTTTTCCGGTTCGTACCAGGATTCAAAATCAAACAGGGAATCCGCCCCGAGGATAAAAGAAAGCTCCGCATCCGGATATTTCTCCTTCAGCTTTTGCAGCGTCCGGCTCGTATAGCTGGTCCCCGCGTCCGCGATCTCCGTTGTGTCTAAGGTAAACCAGGGGTTGTCCGCGATCGCCAGGGAGACCATCTCGCAGCGCCTGTCCGCCGACGTGATATGCCGCTTGTGGCGCAGGGGCGAATGCCCGGTCGGGACAAACAGCACCTTTTCTAAGCCGAACTGCTCCCGCGCGCTCTCCGCGATCATCAAATGCCCTGTGTGGATCGGGTTGAACGTCCCGCCCATGATTCCTATTTTCTGCATGGTTCCTCCGCCTGCCGCCTACTGCGGGAGTTTAATCTTCGGATTCTTCTTTGCCGGGCGGTATAAGACGATCTTCTTGCCCATGACATGGACGACCGAAGAGCGCGTACGCTCCGCCAGCGTGTCCGCGATCCCATAAGGGTCGTCCAGACAATTTTTCAGCACGGAAAGCTTCACCAGCTCCCGTTTTTCCAATGCATCGTCCACCGCCTGCACGATCTCCGGCGTCAGTCCCGCCTTCCCGATCTGGAAGATCGCTGTGACCGGGTTCGCCAGGCTCCGCAGGTAAGCGCGCTGCTTGCTTGTCATCTCCATCATTCCTTTTCCTTTCCGCGCCGCGACCGATCCGGCGCCTCCATAGCCTATCTACTTATAATAATCAAACGCCAGCCCGTACATCCGAACGGTGTCCCCGTCTTTGATCCCGGCCTTTTCCAGCTCCTCCAAGATCCCCTGCTCCTTTAAGAATTTCTGGAAGAACAGGAATCCCTTCTCGGAATCGATATTGGTATAGCCCAGCATCTTTTCGATCCTCGGGCCTTCCACGACGTAAACCTCCTCTTTATCGTCGTATTCCACAGTATAGGGTTCCTCCTGCAATTTCGCCAGTTCCGGGAAAAATTCCTGCTCATAGACCACAGGCTCTTTGGGCAGGTCCTTCAAGATCCCCTCCATATGGTACAAAAGCTCCTTTAGCCCCTGCCCGCTCACGGCGGAGATCGGGAAGATCCTGATCCCCTGCGGCTCAAATTCCGCCTTCAGCGCCGGGAGCGCGCTCTCTTCCTCCGCATAGATCGCGTCGATCTTGTTCGCGGCGATCACCTGCGGCTTTTTGAGCAGCTCCGGGTTATAGGCCTCCAGCTCCCGGTTGATCGCATAGATGTCCGCGATCGGGTCGCGCCCTTCCACGGAGGCCGCGTCCACGACGTGGATGATGGCCCGCGTGCGCTCGATGTGCCGCAAAAAATCATGCCCCAGACCGACCCCTTCGGACGCGCCCTCGATCAGCCCCGGGATGTCCGCCATGACGAATCCGCTGCCGCCGTCTAAGTCCACGACGCCAAGGTTCGGGTTCAGCGTCGTGAAGTGGTAATTCGCGATCTTGGGGCGAGCGTTGCTGACACGCGAGAGCAGCGTGGATTTCCCGACATTGGGAAAGCCGACCAGGCCGACGTCCGCGATGACCTTTAACTCCAGCCGCACTTCCAGCTCCATGCCGGGCTTCCCCGGCTGGGCGTATTTTGGCGCCTGCATCGTGGGCGTGGCGTAATTCTGGTTGCCCAGCCCGCCGCGCCCGCCGCGCAGGACTACCTGCCGCGCATGATCCCCGGACATATCGGCGATGACCTTGTCCGTCGCCGCGTCCCGGACGATCGTTCCCGGCGGGACCTTGACGATCAGATCTTCCCCGTCCTTGCCGTGGCAGTTGCGCTTCTTGCCGTCCTCTCCGTTGCCCGCCGCATATTTCCGCTTATACCGGAAATCCGAGAGCGTGTTCAGCCCCGTGTCCACTTCAAACACCAGGTCGCCGCCCCTGCCGCCGTCTCCGCCGTCCGGCCCGCCGTTCGGCACGTATTTCTCCCTTCGGAAAGAGACATGGCCGTCCCCGCCCTTTCCCGATCTTATGATGATTACCGCACTGTCTGCAAACATTTCCCTCACCTCAAAATAGACCCGGCCATTCAGCCGGGTCTATCAGTCGTATCGAATCGTAATCACTCGCCCTTCCGGATGCGTGACTTTTATTCATTGCTCGCTACCGGATAGACAGAAGCCTGCTTCCGATACCTTCCTTTTCTCTCAAACCGCAGGATGCCGTCAACTTTGGCGAACAACGTATCGTCCCCGCCCCTTCCGACATTCACGCCCGGATGGATCTTCGTCCCGCGCTGCTTGTATAAAATATTGCCGGCCTTCACGAACTGCCCATCCGCCCTTTTCGCGCCCAGCCGCTTGGATTCGGAATCCCTGCCGTTCTTGGTAGAGCCAACCCCTTTCTTGTGGGCGAAAAACTGAAGGTTCATATCCAACATGCCTCACACCTCCTTAAACTTCACAGAAACATATTCTTTCCCATAACTTTTCTGAATGCCTTGCAACCCTAAGACCAGAGAGTCCAAAAGCAAGAGCGATCCTTTTGAGTATCCCTCCTTCAGGGAAAAATCGATCCGCCCGCCTTCCTGCCCCGCTTCAACTTCAAACCCGTCGCCCACGAGCTGCCCGATGGAATTGACGGTGTTGATCACCAGGGCGGAAACCGCCGCGCACACAATGTCTTCCCCGGAGTCCCCATAACCTGCATGGCCCATGCAGCGGAACGCGATGCATTCCCCTTTCCGGTTTCGGGAAATCGTTACCTTAACCATGCGGCCGCCCGTCAGCCGTTGATCTTTTCGATCTTTACGCGCGTATAGGACTGCCTGTGCCCGTTTTTCTTGTGGTATCCGGTCTTCCTCTTGTACTTGTAAACGATGATCTTCTTGCCCCTGAAGTTCTCCAGGACAGAAGCCTCGACGCTCGCACCCGCAACGTCTTCCCCGACTTTCAGGGAATCGCCGCTGACCGCCAGGACGTCGTCAAACGTGACTTTTTCCCCGGGTTCCACACCAAGTTTTTCAATGGTAATGATATCGCCTTCGGATACTTTGTACTGTTTCCCGCCTGTTGCTATGATCGCGTACATATGGCACCTCCTCTTATCATTACTCGCCAGTTGCGGCGCTGCTTGCGCAGTCTTAAAAGCCTCACTGTGCGGCATACTTGTACAGGATACCACAAACCTCCCGCGATGTCAAGAAAGGCGGAAAATTTTTTGCGGATCTTTTTTGCGGATTATTTCCATTCCCCGTCTTTTGCCAGCCGATAGCGGACGCCGCCGATCTCAATCCCGGCCAGGCTCTCCGGATGCTCGATGGGGGTATTCCAGAACTCGCCGTCCTCTTTTTTCGCGAACGCCCCGTAGGCGATCAGGAAATCGCATCCCGGGACGTCGTCCACGAGCCCATAGCCGCCAATCTCCCGCCCGCCGACGACAGTCTTGCCGCCGTCGTCCCGGATCAGGAAGATGTTATCCATCACGCCCCCGTCCTCTTTCTCGTTTTCCGCCAGGATCTCCTTTAAGAACCCGTCCGTATACCCGATCACTTCCTGCCCATTCTCTTTTTTGATCTGGTAGAACGCGCCCTGGTTCAGCCCGAAGATCGCGGCGGAAAGCTTCGACACGATCAGATAGGTCGGCGTGTAATACTCGCTGGGGGAAAGCCCCGTTCCGTCCGCTCCGCTGCTCTTTAATCCCGCGTTCCCTTTCGTGCTGTCAGCGCGCCCGTTTCCGCTCGTGCCGTCGGGCAGCGCGCCTTCCGGCTCTAAGCGGTACGCATACGTCTCCAGGCAGCTTTTCAGCTCTACCTGCCCGATCCCCTGATGATGGTACATCGGATAAAACAGCGTCTCCGTCCACTCCTTCGGGGAATATTGGCCGCTGGACAAAAAGGCGCAGGAAAAATACCTGGCATTCTCCTTCTCTGTCCTGCGGACCTCGTCCACATTCCAGCTGCCCACCTTAGCCAGATCTGTCTTTTCCAGATCCGTGAACCGGATGCTGTAGGAATCAAATTCCTGTTCGTTCAGCCATGCTTTCCCGATCTCATCTAAGGCCTCGTAGGAAATATCCATGTAGACGCTCGCGCCGTCGGAGACCATCTCGTCGATCTTCATCCGGACATGCTCGTCCTGATCCTCGTAAATATCGTGGAACGCCTCATGCCCAATGTCAACATTCCCGCCAAAATAATTCATCCAAAACCCGTAAATGCTGTCCGCCAGGTTGGTCTGCGGAAGGAAGAACGCCAGCGCGATCGCGGCTGCCGCCACGCCGACGGCGGCTTTCACGCGTCCCGCCGCCTTCCGCCGTTTCCGGTTTGCGGCCTCTTTCTCAATCTTGTCCCAGATCTCGTCCCGCCGCTCTTTTCCAGGCAGGATCTCTTCCTGCATCCTCTTATAATCTTCTCTCCAATATCCATTTTCCATATGCCTCACGCCCTTCCCAGATTTTCTTCCCAAACAAGTTCCAGCCTGAGCAGCTCCCTCGCCTTCGACAGGCGGCTGCGCACCGCGGACGCGCTGATGCCCAGCATCTTCGCAATCTCCTCGCTGTGGTAGCCCTCAAAATAATACAGGTATACCGGAAGGCGGTACTTCTCTTCCAATCCCTCCACGATCTGGATCAGAAGGTTGTCCGAGTCCTCCCTGCCCTCGTCGTGGACGGCAGCGTCGTATGGCACCTGCTTTTTGCGCCAGCTCTTCCGCAACTGGCTCTTGCAGCAGTTGGACGCCGTCACGATCAGCCACGCCTTCGCCTTTTCCGCGTCTCCGTATGCGAAGCGTCCCTGCAAAAGCTTCAGGAAAGTTTCCTGAACCATGTCGCAGGCGTCCGCCTCGTTCTTCATATAGAGGAAACAGACGCTGTACACAGCCGCAAAATACTTATGATATAACGCTTCCGCTTCCTTTGCCTGCATCTTCCCCACTCCCTTCCCGTTTCTATTTTGTAAACGCTTACATAGAGAAAACGCTTGAACGCGCCGATCTGTCCACGGATCCTGCAAAAATCCAAGAATTTTTTTAAATAATTCAGCCCAGGACTTTGCACTTGCCGAAAATCCCATAAGAATACGGGGATTTGGCCAGGATTCCGTAACAAAAAAGGAAACCCCGCAAGCGGGATTCCCCACTGGAATGCCTTCCTATGGCGCAATACGCCTAGCCGTTCCACCCCATCTGCTCCGCCAGGGATTTCCTGACTTTTTTCCGCGTCATCTCGACGAGGTCAAGCTTTGTCATGTCCACAACATAGACCGGGACGCTGTCGCCCCGGACCGCGTCGCGCAGAGCCTGCATCAGGCTCTCTTTCTTCTGGACGTCGTCCATATCGATGAAATCAACCACTATGATCCCGGAAATGTTCCGGAGCCGGAGCTGACGGGCGATCTCCTCCGCCGCCTCCAAGTTGATCTTTAAGTAATGCTCCTGCGCCTGCTTTTTGGACATGCTCTTCCCGGTGTTCACGTCGATGACCGTCAGGGCTTCCGTCGCCTGGATCACCAGATACCCGCCCGACTTCAGCCACACTTTTTCCCGAAGGGCCTCGTCCAGCCGGGCGTCCAGGCTGTACAACTGGTTCAGCCCCAACTGGCTGTCGTCATAAAAGGAAAGCCTCGGAAGGTATTCCGGCCGCGCCTCCCGCAGGAATCCCTCGATCTTCTCCCGCAAGGCCGGGTCGTCCGTCACGATCTCCTCTAACTCGTCCTCTTTTACGTCCAGGAGGACATGGAGGTACTCCGGCGCGCGCTCCTTTAAGCAGGTAAACGGCGTGCGGTGCGCGGCAGTCTCCGTCAGCTTCTGATATTCCCGCTCCAACTGGCGGTATTCTTCCAAAATGGCGTCCGTCCCGGCAAACGCGGCGTTCGTCCTGACAATGACGCCAAACTCCCGTTCCGTCCCAAAATCCAGCTTTTCTTTCAATTCCTCCCGCAGCCTGCCGTCCAGCTTCTTTGAGATGCCGACAGCATGGTTCTCGCTCGTCAAGACCAGGTATTTCCCGGTCAGGTTGATGTTCGTGCTGACCTTGGGCGGCTTCGTCTTCCGGCTCTCCTGGACGACCTGCACGACAAGCTCGTCCCCTTGCGCAAGGCGCGGGCTGCCCGATTTTTTCACAAAGATCGGGTCCTTCATGTCATTCAGCGCGTAATAGCACGGCTTTCCCGGGGCGATCTCGATGAACGCGGCATTTAGGTTCTTCACGATATCCTTCACCCTGCCCACATAAATATTGCCCAGGATGCCCTGCCGCCCCTCTTCTTCGAGGCAGGCTTCCACCAGCCGCTTCCCCTCGTAGAGCGCGGTGGCAATGTAAGGCTTGTCGTTTCTCCTTAGCTTTGTGATC
Organism: uncultured Lachnospiraceae bacterium; assembly: GCA_947626795.1. Classification (GTDB taxonomy): domain Bacteria; phylum Bacillota; class Clostridia; order Lachnospirales; family Lachnospiraceae; genus Petralouisia. The sequence continues at coordinate 23,123 of CANQTH010000020.1, read as the reverse complement.
AACAGCTTCAAGCGATCTCCTCCCCCAATTCCCCCAGCGTGAAAAATTCCGGGAACGGCTTCCCGGCTCTTACGTACGCCTCTTTCTTCTCTTCTAAGTGCTTCTGGTAAGCGGCCCGCTCCGTTTCCCCTTTCACGGGGATCTCTTCCGATCTCGCGTAGACTTCCAGGCGGTGGACCCGAAACGCCATCGGGTCGTATTCCACGCCGCAAAACCTGCAGAAGGCTTCCAGCAGAAGGCCCGGCTTCACGTTATCGCTGCTCCCGGCGCACGTCCGCAAAAACAGCCCAGCCGGACGCGTCCTGTCCGCTTCGGCAAGGTCTCCGAGCCGCCCTGCGGCAAGCTCCCGCGCGACGGCCCCCGTCTCCCATCCCGCCGCTTCCATCCGGTAGGTTAAAGGCTTTAAGTCGATCCTGGCCTCCTGCTTTTTCGTCTGCTTCGTGACGAGGATCCGCTCCTGCCCGTAAAACTCTAAAAGACGCGGGAGCAGTGCCTGGATCCCGCTGCCGTACGCGAGGTAATCCGCCGCCGCCACCAGGGACATGGCAGGTTTCGCCGCGTCCGGCAGCCGCTTGTATTCCAGTGCCTCAACGCCCTCTGACATCACGCGGTTGAGCGCATCTAAGGACTCACGGCTGGACCGGGACGTATGCGCCTCGATGTCAAAATATTCCCCGCCGCTCGTCATGCCTACGCCCAAGGGGGACGCGAACGACATGATCTGGTGCGGGCTGTAGCCGCCGGAATAGGCGATGTCGATGCCCGCGCGGCGGATGGCCTTCTGGAAGTATCGCATCATGTCCAAATGCCCGATGAACTTCATCGCGCCGTACTTGCAGAACTTAATCCTTATGTTCAAGGCAGACACCCCCTTTCAGCCGCATCGCCCCGCATCCGGCGCATTTCTCCCTGCAGTTCGGCGTCACTTCCGCGTTCTGGGCGCGCCCCCATTCCTTTTTCAGAAACTCCTTCGACACGCCGCAGTCGATGAAGTCCCAGGGCAGGATCTCATCCAGATCCCGTGCGCGCAGATTGTAAAAGTCAATGGAAACGCCGCATTCCCGGAACGCCTCCATCCATTTCCCATTGTCAAACTGCTCTGTCCAGGCGTCGAACATGCATCCTTTCCGATAAGCCGCGAGAAGGACCTTCCCCAGCCTGCGGTCGCCCCGCGCGAACACGCCCTCCAATACGGTGACGTCCGCCTCATGCCAGTTGTATTTCAGGCTCTTATGGTTCAACTGCGCCTTCATCTCCAGGTTCACGTCCTTCGCCCGCGCGAGGTACTCTTCCTTCGGACACATCGGCGCCCACTGGAACGGCGTGAACGGCTTCGGCACGAAAAAAGACGTGCTGATCGTGATCTGGCATTTCCCGTTCCGCTTATCCTTGGGGATCTCATAATAACGCCGCGCGATCCGGTCCGCAAGGCGCGGGATCTCCTCGCGGTCTTCTTTTGTCTCTGTCGGCAGCCCGAGCATGAAATACAGCTTCACCTTCTGCCAGCCGCCCTCGAACGCAAGCCCCGCGCCGTGCAGGATATCCTCTTCCGTCAGCCCCTTATTGATGACGTCCCGAAGCCGCTGCGTCCCCGCCTCCGGCGCGAACGTCAGGCTGCTCTTGCGCACGTCCTGCACCTTGCCCATCACATCCAAGGAAAACGCGTCGATCCGCAGAGACGGCAGGGAGATGTTCACGCCCTTTTCCTTGAACTCCATCAGGCTTTCCAGCAGCTCTTCTAAGCCGCTGTAATCGCTTGAGCTTAATGAGCTTAATGAGATCTCCTCATGCCCCGTGCTTTCCAGCATCGCCTTCGCGCGCCGCTTCAGCACGTCTACGCCGCGTTCCCGCAAGGGACGGTAGATCATCCCAGCCTGGCAGAAACGGCAGCCGCGGATGCAGCCGCGCATGACCTCCAGCACGACCCGGTCCTGCGTCACTTTAAGGAACGGGACAAGCGGCTTCTCTGGATAAGGCGCGCCCGTTACGTCCATCTCGGCCTCTTTTCTCACCACGGCCGGAACATCTTCGTATTTCGGGGCGAACGAGGCGATCGTCCCATCCTCCTTGTAGGAGACTTCATAAAGGGACGGCACGTAGATCCCGGGGATCCGGCACGCCGCCCGCAAAAATTCCTTCCGGCCGCCGCCCGCCTTCCTGATGGACCGATATAAGCCGAACAATTCGCCGTAGCGCGTCTCGCCCTCTCCGATGTAAAACAAGTCGAAAAAATCCGCGAGCGGCTCCGGGTTGTAAGCGCAGGGTCCGCCCCCAATGACGATCGGGACGTCCTCGCCGCGCTCTTTCGCCAAAAACGGAATACCGCTCAAGTCCAAGATCTGCAGGATATTCGTATAGCACATCTCATACTGGATGGTGACGCCCAAAAAGTCCATGTCCCGCACCGGGCTTTGCGTCTCCAGCGTAAACAGCGGGATGTTCCGTTCTTTCATGATCTCATGCAGGTCATGCCAGGGGGAATATACGCGCTCGCAGTACACGTCTTCCCGCTTGTTGAACATATCATATAAGATCTGAATCCCCAAATGCGACATCCCGATCTCGTACACATCCGGGAAGCACATGGCAAACCGGATGGCGACCTTCGCCGGATCCTTGCGCGCCATATTATATTCGTTGCCGATATAGCGGGCCGGCTTTTCTATTTTTAATAAAATCTCATCGCTTAACGCTAATTTCCCCATGTCGTTCCTTTCTCGTTTTCCGGCCTCTATCGTACCTTACGGAAGGCACGTCGACCCGCCTTGCCGCGAGCGGGCTGCCCTGTTGCGGAATCCGCCCGTTTCAGATCGCCTTCGGCGGGGCGGATTTCCGCTTGGCTGAACTTTCGTATCCTTACGGACTTGTTACCTCATTTCATCAAATGCAGCTTTTTCGCGATCCGGACCAGCGTCCCGCCCATCGGATAGCTCCGCAGCTCATTTTCCTGAAGGCCGCGCAGCAGCAACAGCAGCAGGAAATAGACGCAGGCCCCGAACGCGATGGAGATCACGACGCAGACCGCGTTTTGGCGCAGCACCCGCATCAGCGCGGAATAAGCCCCGTAGACGGCCAGCCCCATCAGGCCCGCCGAGATCCCCGGGACCAAAAACGTGCGTAAGACCTCCTGCCGATATCTCAAATGACTGCGGATGGACAGCCCGTTCAAGACGCACATCAGGAACGAGAAAAACGTATTCGCCCACACAACGGCATAGATATTCAAGTCCAGCCCGTACATCAGCGCCACTAAGACCCCGATATGCAAGACCAGCGTGACGACGGCGTTCCGCACCGGGATGTTCATGCGGTTGACCCCCTGCAGGATCCCGTTGCTCAGCGTGGAGAGGGAATAAAAGACGACCGACACCGCGCCGATCTGCATCATGGCCGCCGGAAGCTCCCGGCTGTCATGGAACAAAAGCTGCAGGATCGGGGAGGCAAGGACGCCCATCCCGACCGCGCAGGGCAGGGCGATCACCATGATAAAGCGGATGGAGTACGCCACTTTCTGCCTGACCGCGGGCATATCCTTTTCCGCGAACGCCGTGGCAAGGCTCGGGACGCTCGATGCGGAAAGCGAGGACGCGATCGCGATCGGGACGTTCACAAGCACCTTGTATTCCCCGACGTAGACGCCCCACATCGTACTGTACTCCTTCGGCTGGTACCCCTGGAACGACGCGATCTGCTTGAACACGCCCATATCAAGGAACGACGTGATGTTATAAATGGTCGTGCTTAAAAGCACCGGGATGATCGTGACGGCAAGCACGTAGAAGATCGTTCCGTAGCTTTCTAAGCTCTTGCTCCGGTCGCGCCGCGTCATCTGCTTGAAGACCGGGCGGTACAAAAAGAACACGAGCAGGATGAACAAAAGCGCGGCCAGCGCGCCGGCGCCTGTCCCGATCGTCCCGCCCGCCGCGCCGTAAGCCTCCGCGTATGTGGCCGGATTTCCTAACACAGCGCCGATCTTCTTTCCGTACTGGCACAGCATATACGCCGTCCACACGCTGACGACCGCATTGACCACCTGCTCGATGAGCTGTGAGACCGCGCTCGGCATCATCGTCCCCATGCCCTGGAAAAAGCCGCGTATGACGCCAAGCACAGCCACCACGCAGAGCGTGGGCGCAAGCACTTTAAGGGCGAACACGCTAAGCGGCGTCTTCACCACATAAGCCGTGATCGCGCCCGCGCCGAAATAGACCACCAGCCCGGCGAGCGTGCCGGAAATAAGGGCAAACACGATCGCTCCCTTAAAGATCCGATATGCGTTTTTCCGCTGTCCCTTCGCCATCCGCGTGGATACCAGCTTAGAGACAGCCAGCGGCAGGCTGTAAGAGGAGATCAGCAGCAAGATGCTGTAAATCTCCATCGCCGTGCCGTAATAGTCATTTCCAATGTCCCCGATGATCGCCTTGAGCGGGATCCGGTAGATCAGGCCGATCACGCGGCTTATGATGGACGCGACCGCCAGGATCGAGCCCTGCACCAGGAAATTGGATTCATTTTTCTTCGTCTTTCCCATAAAAACCCTTTTTGCGGCCGCCTATGCCGCCGCGGCCGCTCCCCTGCGCGCTTTTCCGCCGCGGGGCCGCCATGCCCCCTTTACTCTTCGGACGCCCTCGCTTCCGACAATTCTTCCTCGGTCGCGTACACGCCGAAACGGTCCGCGTAGGAATCCCTTACGACGCATACCCAGGTCTTCCCCTGGTTCAGGGTGATCTCCTCCCCGGCCTCGTTGAAATAGCGCGCGGGAGAATCCTCGTTGTCCTTCGTCCAGGTCACTTTCTCCATCTTCCCGTTCGTGATATAGTACCCGTTCCCGCCGGACATGGTATTGATGTCCATATATCCGTTCTCGTCCTTGTAAGACCACTCGCAGTACTGCACCAGGATGTTCTTGACGGCAAGCTGCTTGTTGTTCGCGCCGTCGATGTGCTTATCCTTAAACTCATAGCGGTAATACAGCCCGTCGCTGCTGTTATAGACGAACCACGGTTTGTTCACGAAATAGCCAGGGCTGACCACCAGGGCGTCCTCCCCGTTCGTGAGCTGCACGGACGCGTCGTCCTCCGCGAACTTGTAATGCCCCGCATAGGTGTCCGAAAGCTCAGTCCGGTATCCCTTTTTCTCAATCCCTGCCTTGATGCCTTCCTCGCTGATGAACGCATTGTGCGGCGATTTCCGCTCGGGATCGCGGTAGAACATCACCGATTCGATCTCGGAATCCATGCCGCTTAAATTATGCACGTCGTCGCGCGCCAAGATCGGCTCAGCGTAGACCGCCTGTCCGAAATGCGTATAGATCGCGTCAAATTCCCGCGCGAAATAGATAAAATAATGACGGCAGCTCCGCACCGACCCGATCTTGTCCAGCCCGGAATAATCCTGGAAGATCGCCATCAGCCTCGTATAAGAGCCTTCCACCGGGACTTCGTAAATGATATCCGCGGAAGAGACGCCGTACTGCGGCAGCGCGTCCGAGGTATTCCCGATCATGACCGCCAGCGGCCGTTTCTTCGCCAGCTCCTCGTCGATCCATTCCCCTGTGAGATAACTCTTCGCCTTGCCTTCCGGTATGGTATCCTTCGGCTCTTCCTTCTTTTCTTCCTTCTTGGGCTTTTCCGGCTCTTTTTTCTCTTCCTTCGGCTGTTCCACCGCGACCGGCTCTTCCGGCTCTTCTTCCTTTTTCCCGCAGCCGATCGCCACAGACGCCACACACGCCGCCAAAAGCAGCCACACGATATGTTTTTTCATGATACTCTCCTATCCGCCGCCGATGGCGGCATTTTTTGCAGATTCCCCATGGCCCTAACGCCCGATGCCCATCTTCTCCAGAATCGTCCGCTGCCGTTCTTCCATCTGAGCGGCTTCTCCTTCCTCCATATGGTCGTAGCCAAACAGATGCAGCATGCTGTGCAGGATCAGGAACGCATATTCCCGCTCCTCGCCGTGGCCATAGCTTTTCGCCTGTTCCCGTACCTTGTCCACGCACAGGACGATATCCCCCAATAACGCCTCCCCCGTGTCCGGGTTGAAATTATCTCCGTCCTCCCCGACCTTCGAGAAATCGCCGGGACTCCCGTAAGAGATCATCGGGAACGACAGCACGTCCGTCACGCGGTCGACCTGCCGATATTCCCGGTTCATCCGGCGGATCTCCTCGGGCGAGACTAAGAAGATCCCGACCTCGGCCTCGTAGGGGAAGCCTTCCTGGTCGGCCGCCGCACGCACGACTTCTTCCGCCAGCCTGCGGTATTCAAATGAAAACGGGACCTCCACTTCTTCTTCCAACGACACGGTCAAAACAGCTTCGCCTCCTTTATGAGATAATCCCTGATCTTTAAGTACATATTCATGCTGAAGCCGGATCTGTCATAAAGCCCGGCCGCTGAATTCTCATTTAGCGTCTGGTATACCAGGATATCCTGGTTCCAGGAGCTGGAGAGCGTGTCCTTATCCAGCACGTCGAATTTCGCCACCACGCTGTCCACGATATGCACGATCGCGGATTCCAACGTGGACGGGAGCTTCTCCTCCCCGTTGTACTCCTCTAAGATCCCAATGACTTCCATGGGCAGCCGATTGTTCCGCGCAAGCTCCACCCCGTTTTTCACATACGGCTTGCCCTGCAGCCTGCCCAGGCGGTAGTAAAACCCCCCGGCCGCCGCCACGTCCGCGCTGGCCCCCACCAGCCTGGCGCAGCCCTCCGCGATCTGGGACACTTTCCTGGCGTGGTTGTAATCCGCGGCGGAATACGCCCGCATATCCTTCACCAGCCCGAAATTGTCCTTCAGGATCTTTTTCAAGATCCGCTTCTGGGCATACTGCACGTTCGCGGAAAGGCTCTTGTGCAGGGCTTCCGCCCCTACCGAGGAAAAAATGCCGTTGCACAACCCATAGATTAACATATCCTGCTCCAGTTTTCCAGCCTCTAAATACGAAAAGACTAAAATTGCCGTAAATGTATAAAGGAACAGGAAGACGACCTTCCACATCAGATTCTTGCGCCGCTCCAAAAAGGAGGCCGCCATGCAGCCGCCGATCAGCAGGAAGACGCGGCACAAAAAAAGCTCGATGCCGCCGTCCCCGCAAAGCGCGTAGACTGAGATATGAAACAGCCCGGACACCAGGCCGAAAAACGGGTCCGCCACTACCGTCATCCCGATCCCCAGCAGCAGGACGGGCCTTGCGAACCCAGGCAGAAAGCCGAACAGGACCGCGAGGAGGCAGAACACGGCGTACCAGCAGGCGGAGAGCTTGTCGTTGGCCTCTTTCTCGTTGAACCGCCCGTCCTGCCTGTGATACAGCTCCAGCCCCGTCAGGAAAATGACGGAAAACAGGACGCCGACAAAGGCCAGGACCGCGGTCTGATCCGCCTCCTGACCGCTCAAGACGCCGGAGACGACGCATTCCAAAATGCCGCTGCCCGCCATGAAGGCCGTCAGGAGCTTCTTCCGGACCGCCCCCCTATCGCTTGGCTGGCCTTGGCCTTTTCCTTCTATCGCTTTCCCTGTTTTTCTCTCTTGTCTCTTTTTTCTCATATTCCTCATAAGCCTTTACGATTTTTTGCACGAGCGGATGGCGCACCACGTCGCCGCTCCCCAGCTTGCAGACGCCGATCTCCTCGACCCCTCTTAACACCTGCAGGGCGACGTCCAGCCCCGAAACGCTCCCGGGCGAGAGATCCTTCTGCGTGGCGTCCCCCGTCACGACCACTTTCGAGCCGAAGCCGATGCGCGTCAAGAACATCTTCATCTGCGCGGGCGTCGTGTTCTGCGCCTCGTCTAAGATGATAAAGGCGTTGTCCAGCGTCCGCCCGCGCATATAGGCGAGCGGCGCGACCTCGATCAGGCCTTTCTCCATATTTTTCTGGAAGCTTTCCACCCCCATGATCTGGTAGAGCGCGTCATAGAGCGGCCGCAGGTACGGGTCGATCTTGCTTTGCAGGTCCCCGGGCAAAAACCCCAGCTTCTCGCCCGCCTCGATCGCCGGGCGCGTCAGGATGATCCGGCTGACTTCTTCCTTTTTGAACGCGGTGATCGCCATTGCCATCGCCAGGTACGTCTTCCCTGTCCCGGCCGGGCCGATGCCGAAGACGATCATCTTATCGCGTATCTCGTCCACATATTTCTTCTGCCCCAGCGTCTTGGGCTTGATGGGCTTGCCATGGATGGTATGGCAGATCAGATCCTTGTCGATCTCCACCAGCGCGTCCTCCCGCTCCTCAAGCGTGAGGGCGATCGCATAATCCACGTTCTGCTCCGTGATCCGGTTGCCCCGGCCGGACAGCTCAAAAAGCTGCGCGAATGCGCGGGACGCCTTTTTTATGCCGTCGTCCGTCCCGATGAGCTTCATCTTGCTTTCCCGTATCACTACGGTGACGCCGAACGCGCGCTCCACCTTTTTCATATAAGAATCAAATTGCCCGAACACATTCGACATATGCTCGGCAGAAATGTCAATGACCGTTTCCATCAGGCTCATCCTCTGTCTGTCCTTCCTGCGGTAATTCCGTGGCTGCCGTCGCCCTGCGGGCGCCGATCGGCTCAATGGCTCTCAGGCTCCCGGACGCCGTGCAGTTTTTCCCGTCCGTTACTATCATAACATTATTTTCTATAATTTGAACCCCTTTTTGCTCTAAATCTTCACAAAATCCATCCAATCTTTCCTTCGCGAGCGTTTCCGCCTCCGTTTTAGAATATGTTTTTTCCACCGTCTCATACTCCCGGCGCGTCTGGCGCACGAGCGAGAGCGGGAGGTAAAACGTCTCACCAATCTTCGCGGCGCGCTCATCCGTGACGGCGTCGTACTCCTTAAAACGGCCGCCGAAATACGGAAGCCGCGCCAGACGCCCGAACACGCGCAGGCCGTAAGAGACGCTCTCCTCTCCGGTAAACGCTTTTTCTTTATGGCGCAGCGGGAACTTGTCTTCGTACTGGTACTCCGTAACGCCTAAGATATCGGCGTCCGACGCGCAGTACTGGTACGACGCGATTTCCCCGTTGTCGTCAAGCACCGGATTCCTGCCCTCGACGAGCAGGCTGCCTGCCTGCACCCGCATCCCTTTTTCCACTTGAGGCGTCCCCTGCCGCGTCAAGATGCTGTAGATCACGGCGTCTTTTTCCGCCACAAGATCGCTCGGCGCGCCGTCCCCTGCCGCTTCCCCCGGTGCCTGACGGCCCGCCGCCAGGCTCTCCTGCACATCAATGATAAGGGCCGTGCCTTCCAGCTTCGCGGACGCCCAGATGACGTCGCCGTACTCCGCCCGCAGCGCCTCCTCGACCTTCTCACAATCTATTCTGCTTTTCAAAAGCCCGTGATATACGTTCTCTTTTTCCAAAAATTCCAGGATGGCGCTGTCCGTCTCATGCAGGTTCCCGTTGACCTCGATCTTCCAGACAAACAGGGACATGACGTAGACCAGGCAGCAGCACGCCGCCGCCCCGGCGAAAAACAGCTTGCGCTTCCGGCAGCGGACGAAGACGAACGGAAGCCCCGCGCGCTCCTTAATGGCAAACCGCGTCCTTGTCTTGCGCAGGATCGGTTTTAAGCCCTTCAGCCCTTTCACGCTTATGCAGAATTCATACTGCCCATCCACATATTCCAAGTTCCAGATCAATATGCCGCGGCTGCCGCACAGATTGAAAAAACGCTCCGGCGCGTAGCCGGACAGCCGAACCCTGACATACCCCTGCAGATACTTCCATCTCTCAATGAACAAACCCATACCCCTTACGCATCATATAATATTCCCTCGATCTGCCCGGTCACTTTCATTTCCATGTCCGTGTAATATTCCACCATGAGCTGCTTGCCTAAGATCGCCACCTGGCACCCCTTCGCCTGCAGGCGGATCTTCTCCTTCGTATATTCGATGATCCCCCTGTAATTTTCCACCAGGACCTGGCTGCGCCCCATGGCGGAGACGATGACCGCCCCGTACATGATATCCTTCGGCAGTTCCAGCGACTCCACGATATTCGATTTTATGCTTTCCTTTGCCCGGACAAGCCCGCGCTTCTTTTCTTTCCCCATACTGCACTATATGAGCGGGAAACGGAAGTTATTACTCCGCGCCCGCCCCTGCAGATCTCTTCAGACCCGAATCTTCGCGCTCCACGCTCCGTTTCGGCCGGGGCAAACGCGTGCCGATGGCTCACGGCGCCTGGTCGGATAAGATTCCCTTTATCATCGGGACATCCTTCGGCGCCTCCTTTTTCACCTCGTAGGCGCAGACAAGCTTCCCGTACGCCGCCTTCGCCTTCTCCATGTCGTTCGCGTAAATGACGGCAAGCGTGTCGCCAGGTTTCACGAAGTCCCCGCGCTTCTTCTGCAGCAGCACGCCGACGGATAAGTCGATCGCGCTCTCCTTCGTCGTCCGGCCGCCGCCAAGCGCAAGGGACGCAAGCCCGACTTCCTCCGCCTTAATACGGGAGACGTACCCTTCCTCCGTATTGACGACGCCAAGGCGGATCTGCGCGAGCGGGAGAGCCTGCGGCTCATAAACGTATTTTTTGTCCCCGCCCTGCGCCTCGACAAATTCCACCATCTTTTTTAAGGCGTCCCCGCCGGAAATCGCCTTTTGAAGCATCTGGTCCGCTTCTTCTTCCGTGCTGGCCGCGCCCGCCGCCAGAACCATCTGCGCGCCGAGCGCGTACACGACTTCCATGAGGTCTTTTGGGCCGTTCCCGTTCAAGGCCAGGATGGCCTCTTTTACCTCCAGGGAATTGCCCACGGCGTTCCCGAGCGGCTGGTCCATGTCCGTGACGACCGCCGCCATCCGTTTCCCGGCACTTTTTCCGATCGCCACCATTTCCCGCGCCAGGGCGAACGCGTCTTCTTCCCGCTTCATGAACGCGCCGTCCCCGACCTTCACGTCCAAGACGATCGCGTCCGCGCCCGCGGCCAGCTTCTTGCTCATGATGCTGGACGCGATCAGGGAGATGTTGTCCACGGTCGCCGTCACGTCGCGCAGCGCGTAGAGCTTCTTGTCCGCCGGGGCGAGATCCGCCGTCTGCCCCATCAGCGCGATCCCGACCCGCTCCACGTTCGCAAGGAACTGCTCCTCTGTCAAGGACGTCGAGAAGCCCGGAAAGCACTCCAGCTTGTCGATCGTGCCTCCGGTATGCCCAAGCCCGCGCCCGGACATCTTCGCTACAGGGATCCCCAGCGACGCCACCAGAGGAGCCAGGACCAAAGACGTCTTGTCCCCCACGCCTCCCGTGCTGTGCTTATCCACCTTGACGCCCGCGATCCGGGACAGATCCAGCACGTCGCCGCTGTCGCGCATCGCAAGCGCAAGCTGCAGCGTCTCTTCCGCGTCCATGCCCCGGAAGCAGATCGCCATCATCATCGCCGCCATCTGGTAATCCGGGATCTCCCCTTTTGTATATCCGTCTATCATGAACCGGATCTCTTCCCGTTCCAGCTTTTTCCCTCGTTTCTTTTTCTGTATCAGGCCGTACATCTGCATCGGCCTCCCCTCCTTCCTATTGACAGGCGTTTTTTCTTGTTCTTAACAGGCATCGCATGGGGCGCGGCGGCAATCTCAAAGCCCTTCCTTTTTCTCACAGCTTCCCGCAGAACTCTTCGATCGCCTTCTCATTCTCCGGCTTCTGTTTCCGTTTCGGCTCCACAAGCCATAACGTCGGCACATCGTCGGTCACTCCCAGGAGCGACCTGAGCGCTAAGAAAGTCTTTTCGGGGCTTCCTCCCATACTGCACGCCGCAAATGCAAACTGTTTCCCTTCCAGATCCTCCGCCTGGATGAAAGTCCGAAGCGGCGGCGTGACCGTCCCTGCCCAGATCGGCGTCACGAACACGATCTGTCCGTACTGTCCAAGATCCACCTTATACGGTTCCAGTTCCGGCGCCTCCTTTATGACGGCGCTGCCGCCTCCGAAGAAATATTTCCGAAATCCTTTCTCCGGATATGCCTTCTTTGGCGTCAGCCGCAGCATATCCGCAGAAAGCGCGGACGATATCCGCTCCGCCATCCATTGAGCGTTTCCGCTCTGAGAATAATACACAACAAGCGTTTTCATTTCTTTCCTCCCGTCAGATCTTGTATTTCTGTAAAATTGTTCCGTTCTATTCTACTTTGAATTTGTTCAGCAACATACCTCTTTTGAGTATATCAAAAATATCCCCGGCTTTCAACCACGCAAATGCATTCCCCGACAATGGAAAAATTGAAATTTTCAATCGCTTCCCGAATTGTAGAACTTTGTTATGTGCCTTTGGCAGCCTGATCGTAGCGTTGCTTGCTTTTCTCCATAAGAGAAAGAAAAAGCACAAAAAATAAGCCCCCCTGTCTGCCAACAGAGGGGCGGTGTCCGTAAGGACATATGTCTACCCGGGAGCATCCACTTTGGAGTGGGTGCTTTCCTTAAATTCCTCAGATCTTAAGATCAAGCCCTGCTGTTTCCGATCTTGCTTCGCTGTCCGGGTTTTTCATGGCTGCGATCATTTTCTCCGTCAGGTCCCACGCATCGTTTCCCACAACTACTATTTCATGAGATTGCAGGTCTTTGCCCTCTGCCTTTCGCTCCGCCCGCTTTTTGGCAAGGCGTTCTTCCTGCTCTTTCTTTTCGGCTCTTTTCTTTTCCAGTTTTTCTTCGTTCTCTTTTTGCTCCTTCGCTTTTCTCCTGGCATTTTCTCTGGCAATTTTTCCATCTGGATCGTTCGTCCCCACGCTCATCATCGAGATATTTCCGTTTGCGTCTATCTGGATGGAAATGCTCGTCAGCGTTCCGATGGAATGGGAGATTGCATGAGACACGCAGTCCGGAATGGCCGCAAGATTTTCCTCCAGATACGTCGCTTTCTCCGGATCATCCATGCATTTTTTCAAAAATGCGCTTGATACCGATACTGTTGTCGGGACGCCCTGCATGGAAGCCGTTCCCGTATTCATATAACTGTATTTATCCTGCAGATATTTCGAGTAATCATTCACATTACGATATCCCGTCTGAATCTGCTCTGTCCGCGTTTTTCCAGGAGTTGAAGTCTTCAGCTCCACCGTGCTTGTTATCACATGGCTTTCTTTTCCTTCTGCTTGTCCAGGCGCGTTCTTTTGCATCGTCCCGTTTTTCTGCGCAGCGTATGCGCTTTCATATGCGTTGTAGTTCCTTTCAATTCCTGTTACTGCCATCATAAATTCCTCCATTTCGTTGTTTTTATTCCCGCGAGCAATGAGGAAAATAGCCATGCTCGCATGGATATTTGACGAATGCCGCGAGGGGCGCTGTGTGCCAGTGGCACACGTTCAGCGCCGACCGAAGCGGAGCGTAGACCAAATACCCCGCCCCTTGGGGCGTTGCAAGATTGATACCCCGTTGCTTGCAGCGGGGTTTTTGATTCCCGCGAGCAACGAGCCAAGCGGGCATTTGGCGACTGCCGCGAGAGTCCGATACCCCTACCGCTTGAACTCCCATCACTTATTGGCAGATATTTCGCTGCAGCATCACCGTCACATGGAAAACCTGCTCTTTCGCCTTGATGCTGACGCCGCCGTAATACCGTTCGGCGATGTCCGATACATTTTTCAGTCCGATCCCATGCTCCATCATAAGCGGCGGAGCCGCCCTCTCTTTCGTGGACAGTGGAAACGGGCTGCCCTCCTGCCAGCGCAGTTTGCCGTCAAAGCTGTTTTCCACATCGATCAGGAAAAACTGCTTCTTCTGCTTTCCGCGCAAATGGATAAAACGCTTTTCCTGCAGATCTTTTTCACAGGCTTCGATCGCGTTGTCCAACAGATTGCCGAGGATCATTCCCAGATCAAAAACCGATATCCCATCCACCGGACAGAACTCCGCTTCAAACTCAATCCCCAGTTTTTCCGCCCTGCGCCACCTGTCGTTGACGATCACATCGGTAAGGGCGTTGCCTGTCGCATACCGACATTCCAATTCCTGCATCGTCTCATCCATCTTCGCGATATAATCCGCGATCTCCCCATACTGCTCCCCCGCCGCAAGCCCCTTGATGTTAGTCAGGTGGTTTTTCATCTCATGCCGCAGCTTGCGGACATTTCCGTAAAAATCCTCCGCTTCTTCCAGCCGCCGCTTCATTGCCTGCACCTGTTTTTCTTCCAGAAAACGCTTCTGCCGTTCCTCTAAGAGCATCCTGTAATTCTTCCAGAAATAGATCAGAAGGATCTCTCCCACAAAGATACAGCCCGCCATCAGCGGTATCTTCCAGAACATTTCTTTTTTTGCGTCGTACAGATAGAAAACCGCATTGCCTACTTTTACCGCATACAGATCCATCACGATGCCCGCAAAAACTCCGCCGGAAAGGCTGTATGCAGAAAACAAAAGGGCGTCCCGCCTGTCCATTTCCGCATTTTTCAGTACCCGGATCGACACCAGCAGCATAAACAGCATAAGGGCCGCATAGACAGACGACAGGAGCAGTGCGCTGATCACCATTTTTTGACGGAACTGATCCATGTAACCGCTCTGCATCCTGTCCATGCCGGACATCAGCACTGTTTCCACCTTCAACCGCAGGCTGTTGGAGATCAGAACGCTTAGTGAGTGGAAATTATAAAAAAGCAGAAGCACAAAGACAGCTTTTTCATAACAGCTCCGATACCGGATCAGGCAATACACAAGTGCAAATGCAAAGACCGCAAGATAGCGGACCCAAACATCCGAAAACGGCAGCTTTGCCGCAAGATTCACTACAAGGAACAGCGCCGCCGCAACAATGGCGTCCCTTTCCCTTTTGGTGCAAAAAACAGCTTTCCACAGCATCAATAGAAGCGCGGCCTGAACCAGAGCCATGCAAAATTCCATTCCTTTTAGAAATACGTCATAATCCGCCTGTGCCAATGCTATCCCTCCGAAATATATTCCAGATATGCTTTCCTGAACTCATCGTATTTGTACTTTGAGATCTGCAGCCTGTCGCCGTTCGCCATTGTCACCTCCGACCTGTTATACGCTTCCACATGGGAAAGGTTGATCAGATATCCCTTATGGATGCGGAAAAACTGTCCCGCAAGCTGCTTTTCCAATTCCCCGATCTTTGCGTAATACGCCGCCTTTTCCTCTTTCAGGACAAGAACGATCTTATGGCCCTGGCTTTCCAGGTAATAAATGTCGTCATACGGGATGGCTCTTTTTCCGCTTCCCTGCGGCACGAGCAACGCCTGTCTGTCCGGCGCTTCTTTTTGCTTTTCCCGTTCCGCCGCAATCTGCCTGACGGCACGCGCAAAGACCTGGGAAAATCTTTCTTCGTCAATCGGCTTTAACAGGTATTGGAACGCCCCGACGTCAAAGGCGTCATACACATACGTTTCATATCCCGTCACAAAGATGATAACAGGCTGTCTTGCAAGCTCCATGCTGCGGAGCTGTCTTGCAAGCCACATGCCGTTTTTATCTTCCTTTCCATCTGACTTCATCTCGATATCCAGAAACAACAGGCTATGCGCCACGCCCGCCGATAAATATTCCTCAGCGGAAGCATACTCCGTGATCCGGCACTCGGTTCCCTGCTTCTGGATCAGACTGCAAATATATGTCCGGATGTTCTTCTCGTCATCACAGACCGCAACATCGATCATGCCTTACCCCCTTCCTGTTTTTTTATATATCGGGGAAATTTGGCTTATTTTTGACAGGGATCGCGCAACTGGACATTTTTATAGCGCAACTGGACAGAATTCCTCTGCTCGTCGTTTATCTTCCTCGGTTTACGGTAAGTAACGTATGATTTCGGCATGGAATAGGTGGGGTTGGTCTGAATGTTGTCGGCCATGTTCCTCACTTTTTGGCACAAAAAAAGCGCATGGTTTACAATTTACTGTTCCATGCGCCTTTATGCTGTTATTTTGATATTTTTATGCTTTTTACCATTGCTTTTATCTTTTGAAGATATCCCGTAAAATATAAGGCGTTTGTAAATAGGATGCCTAAAGTTAATCCCAGCGAAACACTGATTATATGATCACATGGGCGTTCTCCAATGGCGCCGTTAAATCCCTTTGTGAGATAAAGAATGCTGGAAAATGTCAATAAAATACCGGCGCCCAAACAAATCCCCGCCATTCTTTTTTTCACATTTGCTTTCTCCTCATCTGCATACTCCGCTACTTTCATCAAAGTTTCTTTTTCTTCACTGTTCATGTCCTGCTTTTTCCTTTCTCCATCAATGATTTCCCTGATGTCTATACAATAGAAATCTGCAAGTTCTACTAATATAGATACATCAGGAAGTGTTGCGCCTGTTTCCCATCTGGAAACCGAACGGCTTGAAACAAAAAATTTTTCTGCCAGTTCTTCTTGTGTCAATCCTTTTTCTTTTCTTAGTTTCTTTAAAAACAGACCGATTTTTTTCTGTTCCATGTGCTTTACCTCCTTTGACTGTACCATAACAATTTTATCATTCCAATAAAACGACATAAAGTGAGAAATCCCATATTTTCAGCGAATCAGACATATGTGTCTGGTAATTTTTTTTGCCGCCCAGGTCACAAACTACCAGCCCCGCAGCAAGCTGCGGAGCATGACTTAGCTTGTTCTTATTTTGAATAAAAGAAATAAAAGCATACAGCCGTCGATAAATTGAAAAAAGTACGAAAATGCGATATGATAAAAGAGAGGTGGTGTACATATGTGGCTTATCATGGCTTGTTTATCCGCAGTATTTGCGGGATTGACGGCGATACTTGCAAAATGCGGTATCCGAAAGACAG
The DNA here is from genome assembly GCA_947626795.1 of uncultured Lachnospiraceae bacterium. GTDB lineage: Bacteria > Bacillota > Clostridia > Lachnospirales > Lachnospiraceae > Petralouisia. The sequence continues at coordinate 6,406 of CANQTH010000020.1, read as the reverse complement.
ATTCGGATTTAGCTACGGCTGTCAGAACAATCGTAGTGCTTATGTTTGCATGGGCGATGGTATTTGTGGTCGGTTCAGCCGATACTATTACTGCAATCACGCCAAAATCGCTTTTGTTTTTGATCCTTTCGGGAGCAGCGACGGGGGCCTCATGGATATGCTATTTCAAAGCGCTTTCTGTAGGAAATGTCAACAAAGTAGTCCCGATTGACAAGTCAAGTACAATTCTGACTGTCCTGCTTGCGATCATTCTTTTTAATGAAACCGAACATCTGGCAGTCAAGATCATAGGGGTTATCATGCTCACCATCGGCATCTTTATGATGATCGAAAAGAAGGACGCAAAGCATACCCCAAAAAGCGGGAACTGGCTCATTTACGCAGTCCTTTCCGCCATATTTGCGGCATTAACATCCGTTCTTGCGAAAATCGGAATCGTCGGCGTGGAATCAAATCTCGGCACAGCTATAAGGACAGGCGTTGTTCTCATCATGGCATGGGGAATCGTGTTTGCGAAAGAAAAACAGAGCGGTCTTAAAAATATCGACAAAAAGGAACTTGCTTTTATCGGTTTGTCGGGGATAGCAACAGGCGCTTCCTGGCTTTGTTATTACTATGCAATCCAAAATGGCGTCGTCAGCGTTGTGGCGCCGATTGATAAACTGAGTATCGTGATTACGATTGCATTTTCCTATCTTGTATTTAAGGAAAAACTGAGCAAAAAGGAGTTTACGGGGCTGCTCTTCATGGTGTTGGGAACGCTTATTATGGCTGTTTGGTCATAACAATGCGAATTTATGGTCAACTGTTTTCCTTGACGATAAGGAAATGAAAAATCCCAAAAACCAATGATGTAACGGCCAAAGCAAGATGCCGAAGCATAATACCGTTCAGCAAAAACAAAACGGCTGGAACAAGCGCTAACCCGTAGGAAACGGGCACTTTTCCACTCGCTTTTTTGATCCAGAGAAAGCTGTAAATCGCCAGCAATAATATCGTTAAACTTATCCAGATGAGCATTTCTGCCACAGAGCCAAAAGCAAATTTCCAACTGCTTGCAAAAACAGGGAGGATCATAAGAGCCATACAACCGTATCTTCCAATTTGCTCCAAAATATTAACGATCAAACGTTTACTATGAAAGCGATCAGAAAACCCTTTTCGGGCAGCGATCACATTGATCACAACAAGCCACACCACCGCCGCCAGATTGATCCAGTTAATCCAGTTAAAACGCATCGTTCTCTCCCCGATAAATCTCGATCGTTCCACTCCCATAGTACCACGATCGCGCTTACTTTCCTGTCACATTCTTTTGCAGATCAAAAGAAAAATAAGTCTTCAAATTTTTTATCCAAAGCAATACACAAAATGAGGGCAAGTTTGGCAGTAGGATTAAACTGCCCTGTTTCGATAGAACTGATCGTATTCCGGGACACACCAACCATTTCGGCCAGTTGGTTCTGTGATAATTTCAGTTCTGCCCGTGCTTCTTTAAGACGGTTTTTTAATATAAGTTTATCATCCATATCATCCACCGCCTTACAGGATCGTTGATGATACGATCAGATCATAAATATGATATCCAGCGCTTACTGCGACAATTACTGTATATGCGACCGCTGTCAGGAGTTCATGCTTACGTCTCAGCTTGATATATTTCACCCAGAACGTGGCCATGCTTGGACTGAAAACAAGCGCCCACATTCCCCAATTTTGACCGCCGCCCACAAAAATCTGTATGGAAAAAAAGATTACGGCAAGAACTGCCATCACAATGATCCCACACGAATTTGCCTGTTTTAACACCTCGATCTCATAGATATCTTTGTTTTTGTTCTCTGCTCTGCTTTTGGCTAAAATTTCTTCCTTGTCCATAAAGAAAACCTCCAACTTATACTGCCAAGTTTTCTTGGCGCATTCTCATTATAACGCCGCCAAGTTTTCTTGTCAATATATATTGCCAAGTTTTCTTGGATTTTTAATTATCGACCGTTCTTCCACGGTAATGAATCCCCATTGATACCCATGTTTCAAGCCGCTATCCTATGTATATGGATGGCTATAGCAAAAGCTCCAGTTTTTCTTTCAGCGCCTGATAAAACTCCTTTTCCTGTTCTGCAAAGGTGCTTTTTTCTTCTGTCACTTCTCCCAGCGGATCTGCAATCCTATCAAGAATGCGGTCTACTGCATCCCTGCTGCTCTCCAGCGTATTTCCGAAAATATTATCATTTCCGCCCGTCATAAAGTCCTGCTCCATAGCAAGCTGCTGCAACACGCTGTGGTATCCGTTTGGGAACGGGTTGATTCCCGTTTCCTCTAAGGTCGCCTGCCATGCAGCTTTTACATCTTTCGGCACTGTGGACAAATAGTAATCGCTCATATAGGCAATTCGTTTTCTGGTTTTTTCATCCGCAAACTCATACGTCCTGTTGGCTGCCTTTTGCCGCTCATACGCCGCCTGCGCTTCCGTAACTGCTTCAGATTCAAAGTAGCCCTTGCTGTTTGTGGAATATTTCATGCCATTCACATAAAAATCCTTGTTGGTATCTATTCCCAGATAACTCAATACATCGGTGATACCCTGCGTAACCCACTGGCGCTCTTCTCCCGTATTGGCAATCCTGTCCCTTGTTCCCCCTGCGTTTCTAAGTAAGGCAGCCAGTGAGTCAGCCATTTGCTGCACTTTTAAATACGCTTTCTGATCATATGGATTATAACCCTCTGTATGAGATACTTCTACTCCCTGCGGTTTCACCGTCAGTACATATCCATCGTTAATACGGATTTGTGTGCCTGCGGCGAAAGAAACGGAATTAGATGCCCTGTTGATACTGGCGCTTCCCGCTAAATTGATAGGGGTTTTTAAAGCCGTCATCAAATCTTCGACGGGTCTCATTATATATGCGCAGAATGGCCGTTTTCCCATCATGTTTCATTCATGCTCCCTGTCCGGTATCCCATCAGATCCAGCGCGATATAGGAAAATCCGTAATTTTTGAACTCCTTCACAATTTTAGTTCTGTTTTCCTCTTCCATCAGCTTGCCAAATTCTTCCGGCTCTATCTCAATCCTTGCCATCCTGCCGTGAATACGCACCCGGACCTGATGGAAGCCCATATCCAAAAGAAGCTGCTCCGCCCGATCCACCATGCCCAGTTTTTCCTCTGTGATCGTTTCCCCGTAGACAAAACGTGAGGAAAGGCACGCGAACGATTGTTTCTCCCAGGTCGGCAGTTCCAGATATTTTGACAACGCCCGGATATCGGCCTTTGTAAAACGGCACTCCCGCAAAGGGCTTTTGATCCCAAGCTCTGCCACCGCTAAAAGTCCCGGCCGATCGTCGTTATTCTCATCCAGATTGGAACCTTCCACGATATTTTCTATCTGGTTTTCGTCCGCGATCGCCTGAATTTTTCCAAAAAGCTCCTTTTTGCAAAGATAGCATCGGTTCCTTGGATTCTGGGCAAACCCCTCGATCTCTAATTCTTCCGACTCGCACACATAATGCCGGATCCCTTCCTTCTCGCAGAACGCGACCGCTTCATTTAATTCTCTTTTGGGAAAAGAGCAGGACTTAGCTGTCACTGCAATGGCTTTATCCCCTAATGCATCAGCGGCAACCTTTAATAAAAAAGTCGAATCCACGCCGCTCGAAAAGGCTACTGCCACAGAATGCAGCCCTTTTAAATAATTTCTTAAATGTTCTAATTTTTCTGCCTGTTCCTTTGTGATCTGTTCCATATCAAACTCTCCCATCTTAACTATGCCCTAACCGATCCATGCCGCACCATTTCTGCCCTGCACAGATCCTTTACCACTTCGCCTGCCAGGATCAATCCTGCCACAGACGGCACAAACGCCACGCTGCCTGGAATATCCCTCCGTTCCGTACACTTATGTTTTGCTCCGGGCGGACAGATGCAGTTTGTCCTGCAGCTGACCGCCATATCCTCCAACGGCCTTGTTGGCTTTTCTTCCGAATATACGACCTTTAATTTTTCAATCCCGCGTTTTTTCAGCTCCCTCCGCATGACTTTCGCCAAAGGGCATACTTTTGTCTCTGAGATATCGGCGACCTTGAACTGACTGCCGTCTAATTTGTTCCCGGCCCCCATGCTGCTGATGATCGGTATGTTTTTTTCCTGCGCCTTTTTAGCAAGCTCAATTTTGGCAGTAACCGTATCTACGGCATCCACAATATAGTCATATTCGTCAAAGGGAAATTCATCCGCATTTTCAGGAAGGAAAAAACTCTTATGAACGGCTACGTCCGCGTCCGGATTGATGTCAAGCATCCTCTCTTTCATCACGTCAACCTTATATTTTCCTACGGTTTTTCGCGTAGCTATGATCTGCCGATTCAGATTCGTCAGGCAGACCTTATCATCATCGATCAGGTCAAATGCCCCAACCCCGCTTCGCACAAGAGCCTCACAGGCATATCCTCCTACGCCGCCAATCCCAAAAATCGCAACTTTCGAGCCGGATAACTTGTTCATCGCTTCTTCCCCAAGCAATAATTCTGTTCTTGAAAACGGTGTGAGCATCTTATCGGCTTTATTATAAAAATCCAACGCTATTCCCCCCATTTATATTGCAATTTATAATCGCCATACATTTCATAAGTTTCCCCTGGATGAATTACCAGATCACGGGATATACCAATTTTCTTTATCGCCATGGTAATCACTCACTCCTTTTATGCTTTCCTATCGAAATTACTTTGCGCCACAACATCTCCATTCGTGATCTCCGCATCTGTTCCCATGCCCCGTGCCTTTCTTGCATCATGGTACGCCTCATAGTATGCTGATTTTAACGCGGAATGCACTTCTGTTTCTGCTTTTGTCTCTTTCTCATGCCACCCTGTTCCCTGCGTGTATGTGAGGACTTCTTCTCCTCCCGCATTATATATATGAATCGCAGAGCCAGTCCCCTCTCCCTGATATTCAGCCTCATATGGTATTCCAAATAAAATACACAGCCATCTTTTGTCAGCCTCTTGTATTTTTTTCATATCCCCCATATTTCCTGAACTCATGGATTGGTTGATCCTACCGATCAGTGCCGCCCGATTTGGCGCCACTTTCGCAACTTCTGATTTCCGCAAACGCATAAACTCATTTCCCATATATACGTTGTTTTTGGCATCTTTCTTCGCCAGTTCAACAATTTTTTCTCTTAATGAATCCGTTAATTGCCATTTGTTCTTTCCAGAAGTTTTTTTCACACGGCTGCCAGACACCTTTACCGCATTGATCGTATGTAATCCATCCATCCCTATTCCCCCGCTTAACGAATTAAGGAAATTCCCCGTAAATTGTCGATCCTGCTCCTATTTTATCCATTCCATATCATTAAGTCAACCGTCCACAGGTTCTTTTTCCAAACCAAAATCGGAAAATCCTTTTTCTCCTTTCTCCATACGCCACAGACATCTAATGATCGCCAAACATATCATTATGCAGGAGCAAGAGGTTCTCCTGTCTGCCTGCTTTCCTGATGTAATTTCATATAGGTTTCCTTTGCTTTGTAAAAACGTTCTTCTAATTCTTCCAGTTCTTTTGTCGGCATTGCGGAAATATTTCCCAGGAAAACCTGTCCCTGCGCCGCTATTCTTGCACAAGAGATCTGCCACGCCACTTCCTGCTCATACTGCATATCCAGCCATTCCATTTCTGCCTCTTTTGTCAGCCGCATCCCATTTACCGCATAATACGGCTTCTGCCCGTTTTCATAACGCTTCTCGATTTCAGAATAGAGTTTTGCATAACTCAACCCACAGGCATTTACAACATCGGAAACATCATACTGTCCTTTCGCCTCTCTGATCTCCTTTAATATTTCAGCCCTTGTATCGCCAAAAGCCGTGGCAGACTGCATGACCGTATGTGCGCGTCTGTCCAACACGCTCTCTCTGTTTTTTGACAGCTCTGAAATTTCCAACGTGTCTTTGTGAAACGCCGTTTCCTTTTCGTTTGGAATATCCTGCGGCTTCCTGTAATTCCGATCCGGTTTCATTCCATCCCGCAAATGAACCGGGGCGCTTGAAAATTGAATTGACATATCGTTTCCCTTCCTGCTAATCCAAATAAAATTTCACCTATGCAATCATTATCGGCCATCTTTTCAAAAAATATATCCCGTTTGCACCAGATCATAAAGATAAAGGCAGGCCTCCATATGGAAAACCTGCCTTTATCTTTATATGCTGTAATCAAACCTGCCGCCGCTTCCTGTCCTGCCTTCTGCCCGTATTTCGTTCCAGTCTACCGCCGCGATCTTCTTCATCAGTTCGTCCACGCTTCCCGCTTCCACAACCGTATGCTTTGTGTCGGCGTTCGTCCGGGAATAACGGTCTGCCGCTTTTTCTTCCAGACGCTTTTCCTGCTGTTTCTTCTGT